>JBAYCO010000110.1:0-9674 GCA_041668685.1 Victivallaceae bacterium
AGTTCCGAGGTAGGCAAAAATCGGCGCGTAGCCGTCATGATTTTTGTAAGTCCAGGAAACCCCTTCCTTATTTGAGCCTGAATTGTCAAATGGCGACACGTCAATATCAAGCGGAATATATTTCCCGTGAGGAGTTTTTTCAAAACCGAATTCAGGAGCTTTTTTGACCAGTTCAACATTACCGGAACGGATTAAGACAAACAGTTCTTGAAGCAGAGCAAGTTCATCAATACGCTGGCGCAAAGTTTCCTCTGATGGGACGGCATTCAGTTTCAGGCAATCCCGGAAAAATGAATCGTCCCGGAATGGAGTAACATCGGCATAATCATTTCTGCCAAGCGCAAACAATCCAGCAACGGTTTTAATAATGCCGCTGTGCTTGATTTTCCCGGTTTTGATTTTTGATGTTTGCATCGAATCTGCCTGATTTAAGCTTTTCAGACTGTTGAACAGTCCGCCGATTAAAGAAATTCCGCCAATTGAATTGATTTCCTCGTTACTCTGCTGTATTTTCACCTTCATGATAACCTGTTGGGTTAAGTTTCAATATTAAAGTTGTGCAAAACCTTAATATAACACACTCAACAAGTTATCTCTAATTTTAACCAGCTTTTATCCTGACTTTTTTCACGGATTCAGGATAACGTCGTCGGAACAAAAAACAAGACACTATTCGGATTTTCCCGCTGACATATTGTAATTTTGCAGCCGTTTTTTACTGTTTCAGGACGTAATCAGACTGTTGTATAAATCTTCCGGCTTTTCCCCGGGTTTTATCGCCCGTAATATCAAATTGAGGCTATAGCGTCCTGGTTTCAGTTTATATTTATCCATGGTGTCAGGGCCGCAGGAACGGGTTCCCAGTCCCCGTTGTCCGTAATCCAGATATAGATAAACGCATTCCTCCGCCCGTAATTCATTGGTGTGGCGGGCGCTGTACATTTGCTGCGCGGAGAATTTTGATACCGTAAACTGCATGGTTTCCGGTGCGATAACCATTATGCCGCTACCGTCCTTGCCCCTGACCGTTACCCAACTGCCCCGGCAGCGGGCGCCGTTTTCCTGCGGAAGGATATATGGAACGTACATTCCGCTGACAGTGTCCTGGAACTGGCCGAACCATACCCCAGCCTGACGGTCAACGTAATTTTCGTATGGTCCCAGCCCGAAATATTCAACCTGTTCAAAATCCTTCGGCAGATCGATCCGGACGCCGAGGCGCGGCAGGTCATTAAAATAATCAGGGACTTCAAAATTATTTTCCATAAAAACAGCCCCGTTGGCAAGGGAACTGTATATCTGTTCGTGGACAAGTTGAGCTTTGTTGCCTTTTACGATTTGCCTGACGAACAATCTGCCGTCTTTAAAAGTACTCGATTCAAGTTTCGCTTCGCTTTTGTCAAGTCCTTTCTGCAACCAAAGATTAAGGACGCGGGAATTATCTTTACCGGTCCAGTTCTTAATACCGTCATTATCAATAGGGGCCCGCCAGATAGAGGTTTTTACGCTTGAATCAGGAAACCCGTTGAGTTTCAGGATATTATCAAAACTGCAATCCGGATTTAACCCGGAAATAATTGCTGGAGAAAATCTTCTTTCAGCAGCCGGTTCCGACAGTTTGAATTGCTCCCAGGCAACTTCATGGCCGGGCTCCGCCCAGAGTTCCGGCTTTACGAGCCGGAACGAGAAACGCAGATAAGAGTTTTCATTATTGCGGGCCGACTTATCGATATCCAGCTTGATTTCCTGTTTTTGCCGGGGGACTGTGTACGGCATGGGCATAATGCCGCTTTGGATAGTTTTTGAACCGGACTTTATTTCCCAGTATATTTCCAGGCAGGACAGGTCGGCAAAGTAATTTTTATTAAAAATCTCAAACCTGCCTCCTGATAAATCTATGGCGGAAACACTCAGGGGCTGGGCCAGTTTCTTGAATTCAAACATTGCCGGGTGAGGGGTGCGGTCAGGCCATACCAAGCCGTCGGCGAAAAAATTAGAATCATTCGGTTTGTCGCCGAAATCACCGCCGTAACCCCAGTATTCAACGCCGTTACCGTCATTTTTTTTTATTCCGTGATCAACCCACTCCCAGATAAAGCCGCCCTGCAAACCGTGATATTTTTCGAATATCTCAAAATATTCTTTCAGGTTGCCGTTGCTGTTGCCCATGGCATGGGAGTATTCGCAGAGGATAAAAGGGCGAGGGTCTTTTTGTTCAGTCACCCAACGTACGCAATCTTCAACAGCGGCGTACATTGGCGCTACGTAATCGCTCAACTCCATATCGACACCGTCGATTTTCTTATAATACCCTTTGTGGCAGACGCCTTCATTATGCAGTGTTCGTGATGGATCAAAGTAGCGTATCCAGCCCGCCATTGCCGCGTGATTTTCCCCGCATCCGGATTCGTTACCCAGCGACCAGGCGTAGATACAGGGATGATTTTTATCCCGCTCCACCATTTTTACTGCGCGGTCCAGAAACGCATTTGCCCATTGCGGGTTTGAACAGAGATCGTTGTAATAGGCGTGGTGTTCCAGATTGGCTTCATCGACCACATAAAATCCGTATTTGTCGCAGAGATCGTAAAATTCGGGAGCGTTGGGATAGTGCGAAGTCCGTATCGAATTGAAATTGAACTGTTTCATTAGCGTTAAGTCTTTTTCCATCAGTTCCCTGCTGACGGTCTTCCCGTGCGTATCGTCATGATCATGACGGTTCACCCCTTTGATTAAAACCGCCTGGCCGTTAATCAGCAATTCTCGGTTTTTAATTTCAATACTCCTGAAGCCGACTTTTACTCCGGCGGCATCGGAAATATTGCCTTCGGGATCGGCCAGAGTTACCGTTAATGTGTAAAGATATGGTGATTCCGCGCTCCATTTGCGGGGATGTGGAACATCAATTGCCATATTGTTTTTGGTGCGGCGGGGATCTTTTGATATTGGATACAAATTGTTGGGAACGCCTCTGGCATCCGTATTTACAGGATTATCAAAGACGGGTTTGCCTTCGGCGTCATAAAGCCGGCAGAGGAGTTTCCAGCCTTCACTGGTACACGTGAAACTGCTGTGGAATTTTATATTGAGTTTACCGTTTTCATACTTATCGTCCAGACCGGCGGTAACAAAGATATCGGAAATGGAATTCCACGGTTCGCTGCGCAAATAAACGTCACGATAAATTCCCGCCATCCACCAGTGGTCCTGGTCTTCGAGAAAACTGGCGTCCGACCACCTGATTGCGATTACCGCCAAATGGTTTTTCCCGTCTTTCAGAAAGGAACTGATGTCGAATTCCGTAGACGTACGGCTGTCTTTGGCGTAACCGACTTCCCGGCCGTTGACATAAACCTGGAAGAAACTTTCAACGCCGTCGAAATGCAGGATAGTTCGGCGTTCCCGCCAATTCTGATCAAGCTCGAAAGTACGACGGTAAACCCCAGTCGGGTTTTCTTCCGGGACGGTCGGGGGCAGGTTAGGCCACGGCATTTGAACGTTCGTGTAATGCGGTATGCCGTATCCCTGCATATTGAAACATCCTGGAACATTTATATCGCTCCAGGTGCTGTCGTCCGTATCCGGGGCGATATGCTCCGTACCGAGTTGCTCAGGGGCAGTAGTATAGTGAAATTTCCATTTGCCGTTCAGTTCTTTAACCCACGGCGAAAATGCACGGAAAACTTTTCGAGCGGATTTTTCATCAGAAAAATTGAACAAATTGGCCCGGGCCGGAAGGCGGTTCAAGCCTGTGCATTCCGGACTTTGCCAGGTTTTTTTGTCAAGGATAGTGTTTTTCATAGTATAAAAACCTTTTAAATATGTAAATATGGTATTTTGTGTATTATAATATACATATATTTTTCTGCATAGAAATAGATATATTGGTAATATAAAATATGAAAAATGGTACAAAAATCGCCGAAAACGTTAATTTAAATACGTATGAGCATGACGTTATATACCGCAGTTTGCCTCTGACTCCTTCCGAGCGTTTCGGTCTCGGCCTCATGTTCAAACCGGGGAGCCGCCTGGAATACGACAACGAAATTCATCCGCGGTTCGCCCTGATAATCGTATTGCGGGGGGAGGGGACTTTATATGACGGCAGCGGCGAAAAAATAGACTTGAAGGCCGGTATGTGTTTCAAGCGTATTCCCGGCCGAGCCGAGAATATGAGTATAAACGACGGTTGTGGTTGGGTTGAATTTTTTATCGAGATCGGCCCGGCGCTTTATCAGGCGCTGCGCGCAATGCGGATTATTGATACTAAACGCTTGTGCGAAAACATTATTATCGATAAAGAATTTTTTACCGAATTATTGTCGCTTAAGGAGCGTTTTAAGACGGTTGACGAACGCGACTTGCCGCTGCTGACCGGTGATTTTGTCAGGATACTGGCTCTCTGCAAACAACGCTGCCTTTCTTACGGCATGGACCGGGAAACTGTATTTATCGACCGGGCTTGCGGCCTTTTGGGAAGGGATTTCAGTTCGAAGTGCGACTTGAAGGCGTTTTGCCGGAAACAGGGAATCGGCTATGAGAACTTTCGCAAACAGTTTAAGCGGCAGATAGGAATATCGCCTTGGCAGTACCGCATAAGACGCCGTCTTGACCTGGCGTGCGCCCTGCTGCAAAACCCGGATATGCAAGTCAGTGAAATAGCTTTTGAACTGGGGTATGCGTCGGCCTATGATTTTTCCGCCCAGTTCAAAAAACATTTTAAGGTGTCTCCGGCTAATTACCGGATCAGATAGATGAATTGTAATTGGAATCCCAAGCTGACATTATGTCCGTGTAGTAAGTCATTTGACCGGCGTCAAATAACCTGGCGCCTGCTGCATGGCCGTCTCCAAACAGGAAAACCGATTCCCCGTGCCGTGAAGCCGATGGCGTCGTATTTTGAGAATAATTATCCAAGTCGGAATCGGTGGCGCTGAACGTTCCCGTATCAGTGGTTTCCTCGACCAGGACAAAAACGGACATGCTTACTTTTGCTTTTGAAAGAACGGAGTCATTCCAGCTTCCGTAGCTTTCCGTTTTCGCCCAAATTTCATGGCAGTTCAAGGAATAGGAAAATTCCCGTCTGATCTCCTTGGAACATTTGAATACTTTTTTAGGGGCATTGACGGCAACCCGCAGTTTATTGGTCCAGCCGCCCGTACCTCCTGTTTCCCATGCCGGGGAGCCTTCCGCATACGGATAGTAACCGTCAAAGTCCAATGTGTACTGGGCCAGATAAAGATGAATCTGGTGCATATTGCTGACGCAGTTGGATTCCGCGGCTTGTAGACGCGCCCGGTTCAGGGCGGGAAGAAGCAGGCCCGCCAGAATGGCGATGATGCCGATCACAACGAGCAATTCGATGAGCGTGAAGTTATTATTTCTTTTTCGCATTTTTTCTCCTTTGGTACATTTTTAGTTTTTCCGGGTCTATTATTCGTCCCGGGTTAAATCGGTAAATTTCCCAGCGCGGCTTGGCTGCGCTGGTGTTTTTATATAAAACGATAAATACGCCGTTCCGGTAGTCTTTCCCATTCATCTTGTAAAAACAACTGACCACTGCCCAAGCGGCTCTAATTTCAGTCTTCCCCGGAAAATTTTCGGCAAACCTGATTCGGGGCGAACTATATTTGCGAGGATATCCCGCCTGGTCAAATATTTTTTTCAGACGCTCGACGATCCTTTTTCCGCCCTTGTATTTGCGGCCCCGAAGAGTTACCTGGTTAAAAAAATCCACATCCAGTGTCTTCATGGCGTTTATTGCGCGGGAAATTGCGCTGCTGACCTCCTGTATTTCCTCCGGGCTGCCGTCAACCTGCTGGTTTCGGCGGGGAAACGGCATTCTTGAGTATTGGTATTCCACCTGATGCACTTTCGCGTCTTTAGAAATCCAGACGACTTCATCGATTTTAGGAGCTTTGCTGAATTCAGACTTGAATATTATTTTATAAGTTCCGTTCCGGCCGATGCTTTTTGAGCGTAACTGCCTGGATTTCAGGTTCTCCAGGCTTTCCCGGTTCTTTTGGAACAGGTCAAACCATTTTTCAGCAGCAGCGGCGCTTTCCCGGCAATCGTCAAAATCTCCCTTATCCGCAGCCCGCAACCATTTCAGGGCGTTCCTGGCCTCGGCATCATCTATTTCAAAATCATCGTTCAAGGTAATAAAGCGGTAAACCGCAAACCCCACAGCAAGAATGACGGCGAGACTGAAAACTATAACTTTTAGATTATTTTTATTCATAAAACTTTTATAATAAAATTATAACATACGCAATAATTTACTTCCGTTTATAGCTGATTTCCAGTTTTGAGGATATCAAAATGGAAAATCTTTTCCCTGCAAATGGTTTTTGGCCTGTTTGTATTTACCGACTTTTGCCTTGCCCTGCCTGGACAGGCCGGAAACGATTATCGCTTTTTCCGGGCGCGCCGGGCAGATAAATTCACAGGCGCCGCAGCCGATACAGAGCTCCGGCCTGACGACGGGAATTGTCAAACCGTCTTTCCAGTCCGCCATTTGAACCGCACCGGTCGGGCAATGTTCGGCGCACGCCCCGCAATGGGTGAGATCGGTAACGACTACGCAGCGTTGCCGGAAATATTCAGCCCGGCCGATCTGCAAACGTGTTTTCCTTTCGACCGTCAACGGGGTCAAAGCCCCGTTCGGGCAGATATTGGAACAGGCGGTGCATTCGAATTCGCACATGCCGTAATTAAAATCAAGGCGCGGCTGGAGAAAGCCGCTTAAACCGTATTGCAGCGCCGCGGGTTTCAGTACTTTGCCCGGACAGTTGCTGACGCAGAGCTGACAGGCGGTGCATTTTGAGGTGAAATTCACAAAATCGAGAGCCCCCGGAGGCATTATGCCTTTGGGGGAGGGGGCGCCGCGCAGAATGCGGGGAACAACCGTCGCGCCAATCAGGGCGCTTCCTCCGATAAGCAGGAAATCCCGTCGGGAAAGATCGGTTTTCGAGATTTTAGTTTTTCCGGGATGCTTATAATCAAGCGCACCGTAACGACAGGCGGCCGTACAATTAAAACAGTTGACGCAGCGTTCGTGATCGACAGACAGGTTTTTCAAGTCGATGCAATTCGCTTTACAGTTTTTGACGCATTGCCCGCATTTTACACATTTGTCATGATTGAAGCTTATTTTGAACCATGACCGGGCGCCCAGCAACCCCAGTACCGCTCCGGCCGGACAAAGAGTGTTGCAGAATATTCTGCCGTAAAAAGCCGCGGCCGCAAAAACCGCGATCAGTGCGGAGCCGCCGATTAACAGCAACGGCAGGGAAAAAGGTTTATTCTCTATCGGATAAAGGCTTTCGAAAATCGTATTGTCTACTAACAGGTTGTTGATATGGTTGAAAGACGGCTTTATGACCGCGGCGGTGAAACGTCCGAAAACGGCGAAAGGCTCAAACAGACCCATAACGATTGCCGTCCCGAAAAGCGTTGCGCCCAGCAATAGCGCCAGAACCGAATAGCGCAACAGACGGCGGTTGCGGGTAAACAGTTTTTTCCCGCGCGGGAGCTTGAACAGCCGGCCAATGCGAATGCCAATATCCTGAAGGGCGCCGAGCGGACAGAGAAATGAACAGTAAACCCGTCCGAAAACCAGAGTCAGCAGTACAAGCAAAGCGAAAACGCCGGTTGTTCCCACTGCAAAGAACGCTGTGGTTCTAACAAAGGCGGGTACTGCTTGGATTCCGATAAGAACGGCAAAAGCGCTTTTCGGCAACAGAAAAACGGATATGAGCAACAACAGGATAAGCAGACTGCATACCAGCCGCACTATTTTTAGGATTTTGTATTTATACATTCGGGTAATTTAAATGGTTATCCTTTCAACTTTCAGTTTGTTGATATCCATAGTTCCAAGTTTCAGTTCCTCGCCAAGCCGCAAATGTCTGATTCGGTCGGCGCTGATCCCCAATATTTTGCTGGCGGCGGTATCAACGGCAACAATATCCGTTGAAAGCAACTGGTATTTCATTTGCGCCACATCCGCCAGTGAACGTCCGCGCGGGCCGCCTTTTTTCATTACCCGGTAGGCGTCAACTATGTTCAGATCCGGCCTTCGGGCGGTTACGCAGTCGGCTATGCATTGTTGCAGGTCGTTGCTGTGAAAATACCTTCTGTCCCACACAATACCCATCAGGTTTTTCATGGCGCAGGTCATTATGGCGCCGCCGTGATTTTTGAGAATAGGAACGTTTATAAAGACGTCACAGTCCATGATGACATTATGTATACTGGCCTTTTTCAGCCGTTTGCCTTCAGGGACATTTACTTCCCGGTAATCCTGTTTGTGGTTTCCACAGACGACTTTGGCGCCGGCCGCCTGGGCCGCCTCCGAAATCCCGCTTTTCTCATAACAGTCTTTCCAGGCGTTACAGGTGTGGTCAAGGACATATACAGTTTTAGCTCCGGCTTTAAAGCAGTGTTCGACTATGCGCTTTATCAGTCCGGGGTTAGTGTTAGCCCCAGCCTCAGGAGTCCTTGCCCAGCCGATATTGGGTTTTACCACAACCGTCTGGCCGGGTTTGACAAAGGCTTTCATGCCGCCGAGCGCGGCGATTCCGCGTTCAAACATTTCCTCCGGTTCCCCGCCTTTGACGGCCACCAGGTCATAAGCGCCTTTTTTCGCTGGAGCTTTTTTGCTTTTTCCGGCGGTAACGCCGGGCAAATTCAATACGATTCCGCCGGTAATACCGGCCACAGCGGTGTTTTTAAGGAATGTTCGACGTTCCATAACAGCCTCCATTTGCAAATTAACGCTTTGCGGTATATTCTATAGATAATATATTATCATCAATATTTTTGCAATATGTTTTGCTAAAAAATCAGAGGGAATGCACCATGGGTTTAGGCTGGCAGGAATTATTACTTATATTTTTGTTTGTTCTGTTGTTTTTCGGAGCCAGGCGGATTCCGGAAATAGCCCGATCTCTGGGCAAAGCGACCAGGGAATTCAAAAAAGCCAAAGACAATTTCATCAAAGAGTCTGAGGAAATGATCGACGCCGCTGAAAAATGCGCCGACAAAGAAGCTAAGAAAAAAACAGCGGAAAAAGACAGGTCAGACAAAAATTGAGATGGATTCTCCCAAAAACAGTAAAACTTTTCTCGAACATCTCGAAGAATTGCGGCAGGTTATTTTCAAGATACTGGCCGCCGTCATTATACTTTTTCCGGCGGCGTTTTATTTTGCCGGCGACCTGATTGTCCTTTTAGTAAATTACAGTTGTCCCGAAGGGTTTGCGCTGCGTTATTTTTCCCTGATGGAGCCGCTGTTCGTCAAAATAAAAATATCTCTGCTGGCGGCGTTTTTCGTTGCTTTGCCTTATGTCGCCTGGGAAGTCTGGAAATTTGTCGTTCCGGCGCTTTATCCGAATGAAAAACGCACTATCAAGCGCCTTACGCTGTCAAGCTGGGCGTTGTTTCTCGCCGGTGTGACATTCTGTTTCTTCTTTGTAATTCCGGCCATGATGCGTTTCTCTTTAAGCATGCAGAGCGATGAGCTCCAGGCCGCCATCGGCCTTAATAATTATATCGGGCTGGCCGGAATGTTGCTGCTGGGCTTCGGGATAATGTTTCAACTGCCGATAGTTATTTTTTTCCTGGCGTTGTCCGGGATGATACAGATAAAGACCCTGAAAAAACTTCGTC
>JBAYCO010000111.1:0-9612 GCA_041668685.1 Victivallaceae bacterium
ATCTGCTTGAACATCATCAGGTATTTGAAAACCAGCCCCCGCCGCTGAATATCGTCGCTGTCCTTGAGTTCCCGGAGTTCCCGGGCCATTTCCCTGACCGCCTGCTGATAGAGTACAGCCTGCGCTTTGGCCAGTTGGCAATATACTTTCATTTCGGTTTTATCCGGCAGGTCGGAAATAATGCGTTTATCGGTCTTCAGGCGGCGCATGATATAGGGTCTGGTCAACTGCCGCAACGGCGCGTAATTGACGTTGCCGTCCTCACCGTTGAGCTTTTTGACGAAATCCTTGAAGCCGGTAAGATTGCCCAGCAAACCGGGACTGATGAAATCGAATACGCTCCAGAGGTCGCTGATGCGGTTTTCCACCGGCGTACCGGTCAGGGCCAGGCGGCGCGCACTGCGCAGGGAACGAACCGCCCGGCTCTGTTTTGACTGCGGGTTTTTGATCGCCTGGGCTTCATCGACTATAACCGCAGTCCAGGTAATTTCACGTAACGGCTGCAAGCGCGACAGCATTCCGTAAGTGGTAACTACCGCGTCAAACCGCCGTAAAAAAGTTTGCGGATTGGAGTTGAATTTTTCCATGTCATCGTTGTTCAGCGCCATTGGGTGCAGGATGCCGAAACACAGTTCCGGGGTGAATTTTTCCGCTTCCTTTCGCCAGTTCTGCAGCAACGAGGCCGGAACCACCAGCAATGCCGGAATTTCGGCGGTATTGCCGCGCCGCTTCAGCAAAGACAGCATGGTCAGTACCTGTAAAGTTTTGCCCAGGCCCATGTCGTCCGCCAGGCAGCCGCCCAGTCCGAGTTCGGTCATGCGCCAGAGCCAGCGCACGCCGTCGAACTGGTACGGGCGCAGGGTATTCTGTAATTTACCCGGAAGTTCCGGCAAGGCGATACGTGATGGGCTGTCCAGTTCCGCCAGCAGTTCCTTCAGTTGGCCGGAAGCGTTGACGGAGCAGAATTCGCCGTCAATTTCCGGCATGTCGGCGGAATCCTTGAGATTGGCCCCAGCCAGCATTCGGAGGCCCTGGACAAATGAAAAACCGGCTTCGGCAACCTGCGCGGCTTCATCCCATTGCCGCAGCAGTTCTCTTATTTTGTCCGGCTCCGCCTCGACCCATTCGCCCTTTATCCGCACCAGTCCGCCATCGGAATTGAGCAACTGTTCCAGTTCATCGCGGCTTAGTTCCATACCGTTGAGGATGGTTTTGAACGAGAAATCCAGCATGGCGTTAATACCGAGCTTCTGGCCTTTTTTCAAATCGATATTGACCGAAACTTTCACTTTCGACGGCGCGGTTCCTTTCCAGATATTGGCGATGCGGACAATGACGCCGCTTTCCTCGATAGCTGGTATATCGCGCAGAAAGTCGTATGCCTGCCGCGCACTCCAGGCTTGCGGACGGAAAATTTCGCGGGTGTCCTGTAATTGCGCGATCAATTCGCTCCGTTCCCCGGCATTCCGAACCGGTTTCAACAGCGCCAGCAAGGCGTTGCGGTCGTTAGCGTAGGCTTTGACCGCCGCTCCCAGCGGCAGGTGTTTAGGCGTATCGTTTTCGGACAAGCGGTGAATAAAGGTGGCGATGAAAGCGAACGGATGATCTCCGGTCTTGTCCTGTTTGTTCTCGGCCAGATGAAAACTGACCTTGCCGACATTCTTCCAGGCCGGATTCAGTTTCCTTATCCATTCGCCAAAGGTGCCGGAATAATCTCTGAATTCATTTTGAACGCAGTGTTCCAGCGCAGTTCGGAGTTCCAGAAGCCAGTCGACGCTGATATATTCCGCGCCGCGCAGCGGCGGCGCTTCCAACGCCTCAAAGCCGAAAGCCGCGGCATCCGGGCGGATACTTTCAAACAACGAGGTCAGGTCGCGGTTTTCCGGTTCCGGCGCGTGACAGAGCCGGGTTACGAATTCCCGCGCCTGCTTGCGGAAATACCGGAATGAGGCTGGAATTCCGGACGGCAGTTCTTCGCGAATCAGCGCGAGCAAACCGGGGCCGTTGCCTTCAGAAAAACTTTCCGCCAGGCTTTTGGCCATATTTTCCGGCGCGTTCCAGATTTCATTGTCAGTTGCAGTATCGACCGGCTCAACACGTAAATTCCCGGCCGGACTCAGGATTAATTCAATATTCATAGGTTTGTTGTTTAATCGTAAAATTTATCATCAAACATCGTACAATAATCGTCTTTGTTGGATACGCACGCGGTAGGACATATCGAACATCCTGCCAGTTGAGTATCCCAGGCTTGTCCGATGCTGGTAAGCAACGCATCGACCATTTTGTCATTCAGGCCCGGAAACGCTTTCTCTATTTCCGTGTAATCAATCCGCATCATCGGGATTTCTCCGCGCATTTTTTTCAGCACCACCTGCTGCAATGATTTCGCCAGAGCTATACATGAACGGTTAAACGCCGGTGTATTATATCCCTTCTTTTCCAGTTGCTTTTTCAATTTGCCGGGAACAGTAATGGCGATTTCGCTGGCAAGTTCAAAAGCAAACCAGTTAAATTTGGTTTTCTCGGTTTCGCTGGAAGCAAAATGCGATGATAATATTTTGGAATAGTCATCTTTTTTCATTAGCTTATTCTCTATCTGGTTTCGCGTTCGTCCACCCACCGGCGGATTTTGTTTTCTTCTTTGCCCCATTTGTCGCTCATAAGAGTTTCCGCAAACACCTTGAAGTATGCCGCCAGCACGGTGCGGAATATTTCCAGATTGGTGATGCGTTCGGCGAAAATGCTGTCCGCGTCCATTTCCTCGCTTTCCGGCAGTGAAAAACCGCTGAACGCGAAAAGGTCGGCATCAATGGTTCCGTTCCAGGCATCGCTGCCGCGTTCCAGAACGAATTTGGCTTTTTTCAGCTTTTTTCCGACCGTCAGCGCGGTTTTAGCTTCGGCGGCACGCAACGGATCACCGTCCTTCACCGTGTTCTCCACCGCGCCCCGCGTTTCGGCCGCCGCCGCGAAAGTCAAAGGCCCCTGGATATAAAACGCGAATTCACCGTAGGGTTTCACTTCAAGCGCTCCGCCGCCTTCCTGTTCGCTAAAATACCAGAGCCAGGTCAGGAAATCGCGCCCGGTAGTGACTTCGCCGTCGTTGTATTCGGAAAACATCACGTTCGGGAGTTCATCCGGCGTAACCTGAAAATCTTTCGCCAGGTACCATTCGGGATTGACCGGTAACGGCTCAATACCGGTGGTCTTTTGAAAATATTCGATGAAAAGATCAATCTGCGCGGTTGAAACGGCACCAAGATAAAGCATCTTGGAAGTGGGATCAATCACCATTGGGATTCCGGTAAGGGACGGCGGTACTTGATGCAGGTAAGTTTCAACAGCTTTTTCCTTAATCTCTTTCCTGACATTGGATGGTATCCGCGAAGTCTGGTGTTCATGCTGGTAAGCCAGTTCTTCGCGCTTGCAGACGGCCTTCAGCAAAGAGGACGGCACCTTACGTTCGGCTTTGCGCAGATTCAGGTAAATCATACCGCCGCAGATAGCGGTTCCTTCATCGATTTCGGTTTCGAGCAGATGACGGCCGCCGACCCAGCCGACCAGCGCTTCGTCTTTAATCGAATCAAGCGGCCCGGCTTTATAGCGGTTGAACAGTTCAATATAGTTTTCCGGCAAGTCTTCCGGCAGGGAAAACATGGTTACGGCAAAAGTTCCGTGTTCAAAGGGCATAATACAACTCCTGAAATTAAAATATCCGGACGAAGACGTTCGGGAATGTTAATAATGATAAATCGATGAATAAAAATTGCTCTTTTTTACTAAAAGTCAAGGGTAAAGCTTGAACTAAAGGGACTTTTGTCTTCGCTTATAAGATTTTACATCTTCAGCTATTTTTCAAAGAGCTTAAGGAATAAGTCCTCGGCCATTTTCCTGCCTTCCGGCGTAACGGCTATCGACTTTGCTTTTCCCTTGGGATCGTGGATAAATCCTTTTTGATAAAGGCGGTCCAGCGTATTCCAATCGAAACCTTTCCAGGTTCTGGTACCGGCATCTTCATCCCACATATTCAGGTAAAGCAATGCCAATGTCGCTTCATCAACCTTGTCCTGATTGTAATCCATAACCGCTGTCTCCTATATATTAAGTTACGATTTTATATCGGTTTTTCATAACTCCGCCTTTTTCTGTTCGCCGCATAATGTCCGGCGAATGGTTATAAATGAAAAAATGGACAAAGTAGTGAATCCGCAAAGTCCCCACAGCAGGGCAATTAACCTGCGGAACGTAAATCCCATTTCATAAATGTATTGGAGTGTCCAGAAGAAAGGAACCGTGAGCGTTAAAAGATAAATTGCGAACGTTCCCAGAGTTAGCACTGCAAAAACCAGACGACAGTTCCGGGAGCGCGAGCGGCAGAGATAAAACGCGGCAACGGTAAAGCCCAACCATATTCCGCTGAAAAATGTCGTCCCAAAATACCATTTCCCTATTGTGGGCTGATCCAAAGAAAACCCCGCATGCACAATCCTCCACGGAGCCAGAAAAAGTTTTCCGTTTAAAACCAACAATGGTGCGTACAGAGAATCACGCCACATCCAGAACATAAAGCATACCGAGCAGATAAGCAACAGTACAATTGCAAATACCCTGAACCATTCTTTAATTCCTGTATTTTTCATTTCCTCGTCATTTCTCCATTTTTCTAGCCTTAAAAGATGAATCATCTTTGCCATTAAGACCGATACGCAGCTCTTTGAGTTTGCCGGCATGGAATTGCAGGTCAAGGAAAATGTCGTCTTTGCTTGCTGCGTTCTTCTTAAGTTTAAACACATAAAACCTTAAGACGCCATCGGCTCCGGAGTCAGCAACTTTCATGGCTTTCGCCGCCTTAAAATTCTCTCCGTCAGGGTCAAACATCTTCATGCTTTCTTCGACTTCCGCAAGCGTCATTCCCGGTTTGACGCGACGAATACAACGAAAGAAATTTTGACATAAGCTCTCGTCCCATGCCTGATACGGCTTTAGGTTTTGTTCCCGATAAGCCGCGAGTTGTTTTTTCATTTTTTCAGACTTCATTGCCGCGTCCCTTAACCAATGCGGGAAATCGGCAACTTTCAGCACTTTGCCTTGCTTGATTTCCACCTGATAGACTGGAACAAGATAGTGAAATTCATAGGCAATACGCTTACACAACCAAAAACTTCCGCTGTACCAGTTTGCAAAAACCGGTGATTTCCAGTCTGGATTAACCACGCTTAACGGGTAAGTTCGGGCTTTCCCGCGTGAAACATAAGGGTCGTAGTTCAAATGCAATAAAAAAAACTTATTATCGCGAATGCTCCAGTAGCCCACGTAGCCACGCCAACAGGCGCTGCTCATCCCCTTTTGATAAGCTTGAAGTTTTTTTATCAAAGCTATTTTTTCCCGCTCCAGGTATGAATTCAGCGGAAAATACCATAACGGACGGCTCAGTCCTTTGCGCTCAATACCGATGAAATATTCCTGTCCGCCATATTCGAGCCGTTCCATTACCTGTTCTGTCGCGACGGCGTCTAACGAGCATAGCAGCAATATCAACAATATCGCGAACCGCTTCGGGCATTCAATTGTTATTTTCAGAATTCTGCTTGTCATTCCCGCATAAACTCCCATTTCTTGTTATATTTTTTTCTGATGTAACTTACCATGTTTCCCGCAGGATGAAGCTTTTTATTCTTTGCATATTCGCTAATGTCATAAGGATTGAATATTCCTTTATAACTTTTTCCATTTTTTAAAGTTACAAACACCTTGTTAGAGTGCGTTGTAACAACAATTTTTACCTGTTCATACTTCAATACCTTGACAATTTCCTCGGAAGTCAGAGCCTCGGGATTTTTCACCGACAAATCTCTTGAACAGCCTGTCATTAAAACAACGGCAACAAATATGATGAATATATGTTTCATGGCAAGTTTATCCCTGCATTATTTGTTTTTGTCTTTGAAAGTGAGTTATCCCACTCTATGTCATATACATCAAGCTCAACGCCATAACGAACCCATTTCGCCTTGATGCGGAATTCTTTACCGTTGAGTAGCTGTTTTTCAAGCTGCGAAATAAATTTCTGCAGGGATTTTTGCTTGCTGTCACCAATTTTCCAGTTAATCTTCAGAAAGGGCATCTGAGAACCGTTGGGAAGTACTGCCATAAAACGCGAGGGGGGAACCGCGTCTCCAACAGTGCGGTATTGAAGCTTTTGCGGAGCAGCACCTGTTTCAGTATCGGAACTGGATTCCGGTATTTTTATGCCCTTGGAATTAAGCGGATAGTTGGTCAAACTTTGGGCTAAAAATATTTTTTTGCCATCCGCGAATTCCAACCAGGCCAAGCCGCCGGGTTTTACCAGCCATGATACTTTTTCTCCGTTTTTCATCTCAACATACCCGGTTACGCCATCTTTGAGGCTGATATGATGATAGTTATTAAGCCAATGCTCCCTACTCACGCAGTAGTATTGTTTCAGAATTTGGATAAAGTCTTTCCGGGTAACTTTAAAATCTTTGAAGTGAGACGAGGGTGAAAGCGGGTATACCACAAACTTCTGAATTTCGTCACCAATCAAACAATATTGTTTCAAATTCGCTGATGCAATTTCAAGTTTGTCGGAACTTAACTTGCCAAGTTTTATAAGTGCTTTGCGAACAGTTTTATTTTCATATTGGCGTATTTGTTTTTTTTGTTCTTCTGAAAATATCACTCCACTGCTCCTCCAACGAAGTCCTGCAGGATACCCATATTGAAATCGTAAGATCACATCATTCTTTGCGATGATCAGGTCGTCAATCAAAATAACCGGATCGAAGATAATAGCTACAGAGGATAATTTCGTCATAAAATAACCGGCGAAACATTTTTCCCCATCAACAGCAACGACAAAAGGCAAGCCGCTTGTGGATACTTTCTCCTTAAGGGAGTTTTGTAAACGTGCCGTAGCATTTTTAGTTAGTTTAAAACTATGGTTTGTCCATTCGTAATGTACAATATCTTTTTCTGTGAGCAATGGCTCCTTTGACAATTCCGCCTGCATCAATTCCGATTGTGAACGTTTGATTTTATTGTCGGCAGCATTGACAAGGAATATGGCAAATCGCGGTGACTTTTTAGGTTGAGCGTCATTCTGTTGGCTTAACATTTTTAGTAGATCGTCTTTTTCCGTGATTGGCTCCGCTCTGAATATGTGAAAATAGCCGTTCACATCCGGCTTATCAAAGTATGAAAAGAAAATCCACTTTTCGCTTTTTTTAATGTTGTTTTCTTTGCCGGACTCAGGCAACATACGGAACTTGGATATACCGTTTTTTTTGTCAATTGAGGCTACTGGTACCGCTTGAAATATCAGTGCGAAAGCATCTGTTGAAGGGGCTCCTTTTATGAATTTGACCTCTTTTACCTCTATTAATTTTTGCGGTAAGGCGGCATTTTTGACCCTGCGGAATTTTATGGCAACGATTTCCGCTTCGAAAATGATTTTTGCATCAGGCGTGACCTGCTCCAGCGCTTGATAACCGCCAGACGCTAAACAGACAAGACGACAGCACGTCGCCAGCAGTAATAGAGCAGTTTTTAATATTTTATTTGTCATTCGTCAGGGCCGTATGGTGAAATGCTTATCATTTTTGTTTCTGTTGTGATGCCTTTACCGAAACTTCTGGCGTCGAATTTTTCCGTAATGCTGAAAGTAAGCTTGCTTTGTTCGATCTTCTGGAGCTTATAGACAATAGCGGCATGGTGCCCATCTTTGAGCGAACACGATTCGCCTAGCCTTATAGTCGTGGAGTCCTGAGGTTCGGACAACGACATCATCAAACCGCATCCGGGACCGGTTTTCGCATCAATCAGCGTTATAGAAGCATCATTGTTGATCCTTACTTCGGAAATACCCCACAAGCGCCCGGTTTGTTGAATATAATCAATGCTGCTTTTATACTTCGGTTCGACTGTCCAGCTTGACACCAGAAAGTATTGGTAATTAACCATCCACTTTTTCAGATTTTTCCGCATGGCCTGCTCATTGGGTTTCTCGTTAATAGTAATAATTTTTCCGTGTAAGGTAAATTTATGACTTTTTAATGCATCAATGCCTGGCGGAACAATACCTTTGGGGAAGATTGTTTGAACTTCTCTGCCGGAACCATCTTGCCTGAACAGAAGTTCTTTGCCTTCGGGATAACGGCTTTGCAAAGACGTAATGCTCGTCAGGTTGAAATGATCGGTCCAAAGCATATTTTTGAGTTCCTGTTGTGCAGCGGACGGATATTCGCGCCCTGCTTTGCACAGTTGCCAGGTCTGATATTGGGTTCTGAACCACAGACTCAACTGCTCGCTTCCCCGGCTTTTGAAGTTGAACTTAAAAGCGGCCTCCGCTTTGCCGTTGCGCTTGATCACAACTGTGTGGGTTTTCTCGGTGTCAAGACCGGAAAACTTGCCGCCGGAGTTTGTTGAAATCGTTTGAGGCGATAGCTTGTCGATCGACACGGTGAACACATCTTTGGGGTTGAATGCCTTGCTTTGTTCTTCCGGCGTAATGGTTATGGGGTCGATATAGACAACTCCCTGACAGAAAATTGTCCATGAGCTAATCAAGCATACTATCGTCGTAAGTATCTTTTTCATTTCTTAAACCTGCGTTGAATTTCTCCGAGTATCTGTTGTTTTTGTTCTTCGTCTTTGAAGCCGAGCTTGCTTTCCCGGTCAATATACCAATCCCGAATAAGCCGGTGTATTTTTTCAAGTGAATCGGTTTTATGTTTGCCCCACCAGACACAGGCTTGCTCCTGAGTTCCGAAATGCACGGCAAAGTAGGTTGAGGAGGAAACTGATTTTCCGTCACCTACACGGCGTATTTTATAAGTCGCCCCGATAGGGTCAAAAATGGCGGAGATAATTATCAGTAACGGACGCTCAACATAAGGAGCATAAGCTGTTTTTTTTATTTGAGGAAACTTGCGGTTTAAGTTATCAATCAGGGCTGGAATGGCCGTTTTACCCATCGCGACAAGTTTTCTCTCAGCCCTTATTCTTTTCTTTAATATATCCAAAGACTTTGCATTGTTAGAAGCGGGAGGCGTGGGGCGAGAGAATATATTGATCAGCCTCGTAGCATAAGCATAGTTAGGGTCTTTGAGTTTGTCCGCCAATCCAGGAACAGTATTTTCCGGTGAGCCATCAATATCCATCATGATTGCGTTGACAGCATTTGCAACGAGACGCTCCACTTGCTCAACCGTGAGATTGTCGGACGGATACGATACGGTAATCGTGATATTATTTTTATCGGTAAAATTAACGGTTCGATACAAATTCGGTCCACCACTTAAATCATGGATGGTCAGGCTGTGAAAGCCTGACTTTTCAGGATCACAATTAATATTGGCCTGCCCGGTATCCGGGTTGAGATAAAATCCGTAACCGCCAGTTATCCAGGCCGGATTGTTATTATACATATTACAATAAGTTGCAGTTTTTCCCCGCTTGAGGATAAACTTCTGGATTCTGACCAGATCTTCATAAAAATCTATAGTGCTGTTTCTATTATCGATGATGCGGAGTTGCAGACTTAAATACTCAAGATCATGATGTTTCGGCATAACCGTTCCCTGACGCAGACGA
>JBAYCO010000112.1:0-9587 GCA_041668685.1 Victivallaceae bacterium
AGCTTTTATGAACGCGTTGAAGGAAATAAATTATACCGGGCCGTTTAATTTCGAATGTGTTTTTGATAAAGACAAGCTTCCCGAAGAACGGATTAATATGCTGGAAAAATCATATGACTATCTCGTAAATTTATGTTAGCCGTTACCGTTTTTTCGGGTTCTACAATTCCGAGCTTATCCGCATCGAACAGAAATTTCACTTGCGCGCAAAGGCAGTTGCCGTATTACCGACGTTTATATTCAATGGAAATTCTATATGTAAAGGCGCCGCGACAGTACCATGTAAAAGAGCTACAATACCTTCGGCCGCTTTTACCCCCATTTCATAGGGCGTTGTCAGATGACTGGTAACTGTTTTTTTGCCTATATTCATCTCCTCTGAAGCGAGACTGACGACGGAACAGTCTTCCGGGATCCCTATCCGGTTAAACTCGCAGTATTTAAGTATTTCCCCGACTATTTTCTTATTCGGATGCAGGATGATAAGGGCGCTATGTTTTCTTATGACATCTTTAAGCCGGCTTTCGGCAATAGTTTCCCTGGAAAAATTCGGCAATTGAAGTATGGAACCGGAAATATCCAAATGATGTTTCCGCATCGCCGCTTCAAAACCGAAATATAACTTCCTGCTTATCCATAATTCCGGACTGGTTCCCATACAACATATTTTCCGGTGTCCGAGAGAAATCAGATAATCGGTTAATTCTTCCAGGTTGCGGACACTGTCTCTTTCCAGATAATTCAGATTATCGTCGTTGTTGGGACGGTCAAGCAGCAGATAAGGAAGATTAAGTTTCTGAAAAATTTTCACTGTCGGCAGGATAGACGGATAGGTGCCGGCACAAATAACCGCATCACAATGCAGTTCTCTTATTGCCGGCATTGAAGCCATGCTTCGGAAACGCAACAGTTTCGTATGAAAATCATACTTTTCGAAAATGAATTCGATACCCCGTAACATGTAGAAAAAATACGTGTCCGGAGCTATGTAGTCAGGAGAAGCGATGTCAAAATACACGCCTACAGTTTTGTATCTCGCTAAGGGACGCTGTTTTCCCCAGAAAGTTCCAACATCGGGGACGGAATATATAATGCCGTCCTTTTTAAGTTCTCTCAAGGTTTTTTCGATAGTGACTATTGAGGTATTAAACTGCTTGACGAGTTCCCTCACTGAAGGGAAAGGCATATTTTCCGTCACCCCGCGATCCGCATATTTCTTTAAAATCGCATCCTTGATCTGCATATGGAGCAACTGATGATTCTGTCTTGAAACGTTTTTCATTGGAAAAAATAATTTTAAATTTGTATTAATGAAAGATATTCTGTTTTCGTTCCGATTGAAAAAACAATTTGTTTTTTCGAATCCGCACTATAAAAATATAACATATTTTGCTGTAAATCAAATTCAGGAACCCGCCGGACTTCTACCCGGATAAGCTTTTTCCGCAACGTTCCCGCCCCGGTTAATTACCCTGACAAAGTAGTTCCCTGAAGAAAGAATCTCTATGCTTTTTGAAAATTCATTCGTTTTTTCAGGGAGCTCACCGCTGTCGAACAGCAAGCAGCCGGCATCGTCCTCAACAACAACTTGTAAAAGTCCAGATGATTTTACCTGAAAATTGAGTTTGACATATGCTTCCGTCAAAGACATATCGTCAAAAAAAGCCGTACCTGATACATAAAATATACCCGCATGGAATTCGGGAGTAACAGCCCATTCTGGAATCAGGACAGGTTTGCTGACAAGGTGAACCCAGCGTCCGAGACCGGCTGACGTAATATGGCAATTTGCTTTTTTCTTCCAGCCTTTGGCATAAACCGATAAGGAAAACCCGGCGCCGTGATAGGTCATTGGAGGCTTTCTTAAATCAGGGTTTGCCAGCATCCAGCCGCTTATAATGTAAGATTTACCCGGCCTCAAGGGGCTCTTCAGGTTGCTGCGAGTGCAATAAAAACTTTTTGTGGAAATATGTTTCTTTCTGTCCGAACTGTCCAGAGTAACTTTCAGCGAGAATTTTCCACTGTGGGCGGTACCTTCGCAAAGTTCTACTCCGCTTTTTCTTCCGGTTCTCCATGGTGACAATCCTTTTTCGAAGTCAGCATTTTTCAACAGGTTTTCCGGCGGCGTTGCGGAAACCTTAATTTCAATCCGGGAAGCCGGATCGGCAAAACCGCTCACCGCGCTCCACAATAAGAGCACTATACCGCAATATTTCGCCAGATAAGATTTTCCTGCCAGGGAGAAAATATTACCTGTAGACGAAGTGCTGGAAACAGGTACTGAATCCATACCGTTTTCTTTTCGGAGCTGATAATTTCCGGTTAAAGTCTGATCCATTGAATTACCTCATAATTTTCGCTTTATTTTTATTTCAAACCGCTTCTTTACTGCCGGCAGAAAAGAAGTCTTACGGAGCCCGGCTTCATCTTGATTTCAGATGCGTTTCCTTTTACCGCTATACTCCGTTCCCCCTCGATATCCATGTCGACAATATTCCTCCATTTTGCCAGTCCTTCTATCCTGACAGTCGCGGAGGCCGCCGCAGCGTTGCATAAAATTATCAACCTTTCGGAGCCTAAACAAAACACCTTGTTCTGAATGAACATTGCCTTATCATCGGGACTGATTACACGGATCTCAGAATCGGGTATGCCGCCGAGTATGAACGGTTCGGCAGCGATTAAAAGTTCATTCATCCGTTTGCTTCCTTCCCATAATTCCCAACTGAGGCGTTTATTAACCAGCGGATAGGGCGTAGGGGCGCCTTGGGTACTGCGCTTTTCGACGGGGGTGTAGGCGAAATAATACAGGCCCCTGGCTCCCCCGCATATTGCCTGAAAACTCATAAGGACAGCTTCCCCGGCGGTGGGACAGCGTTTCCAGCATTCCTGCGGGTGATTACAGAAGAACTGAAGCGTCATCCAGAAAGTCTGGCCCGTCTTAAGCGCATTTGTTCCTGCCCTGCTGACGGAATATATAACATTCCACGGGCGGGAATCGCGATCGATGATGGGATATCTGTCGGCCAGCATAATGTCCGCGGCGTCGCGATAAGGCAGAAAGCTCCCCATTACCAGCAAACAGACAGGATGAAACGGATCCAGTTCTTTTATGATTCGGTATGCCTTCTCCAATTTTTCAGGAGGTATGCCTCCCCCGTCCGGCTCTTCGGGAAGATACCAGCACAAAACTGCCGGATGTCCTCGAAATTCGGAAACGTAGTCCCGGAGCCCCTGCATGTCCGGGTGTTCAAGACTGAAAAATCGACTGACAGACATCAGAACTTTCAAACCGGTTTTATGGATCCGGTCAAGCGTCTGCCAGGTATTTTGCCTGGTTGAAGAAGATACCCTGGGGGTTCCGGGACGCGGATTCATAAACGTCACTCTCCAGAAAGGACAATATATTATACTATTGAACCCTTTTGCTTTGATATCCTCCCAGTCTTTTTCGTCAGTAGGGTATTTATCGTTATTTTTCCACCATGGCGTCGGCATATACAAACCGCGCGGGAAAAAAGATTTTCCTTCCACGAGCAGCGAACGCCGGGCATTTATGGAAATTTCGGGATATTTAATAGTCCTGGGAATAATGGAAAAAACGGTTTTCGCGGTACGGTTCTTCCAGGAGGCGGCAATCTCATAATCACCGGGCGCAAGCTGTTTTAGATCAAATTCAACAGCGGCTTTCCCGTCTTTTCCGGGAACGGCATCCTTGTTTACGGCTTTGACTGTGCCGTTACAGCTTCGCAGAGCAAAACGGATTTTTGTGTTTTCCAGCTTGCGCTTGGAAACGAAAAGCTGGGATTCAGCCTTACAGGTCATTTCATTGCGATAGTAAACTTTCTGACCTGTTGCTACCGACAAATAATCCCGGTTCTTTTTCAGTTCTCGTCCGGAGCGGAAAAGCAGCCGGTTTGAAGGGGTGCGCCCTTCCACGGCAACGAAATAATCTCCGCAAGTAATAAACAGAGGCGGCGAAGTGACAGTAATTGAACTGTTGGCGTCTACTTCGAAGGTCCCTAATGAGTTGGTGGTCGGATAGGCCTGATCCCGCGCGGTGCGCTGTACGCTCATGGTAAGTTGAACAGGCCGGCGCTTCGGAGAAAGATTTTTGATTCCCAGCTTTATTGACGAAAGATCGCGGGGAATTATACCATCTCCGCCGATATCTGTTTCCCAGCAAAAAGGAGAAATGTCCATATCAAGCCCGGTTAACGGCTGAAAAGCCGCAGTTTGATGTAAACCGCCGAACGCCGGCGCCCATGTATAATATCTCCCGGCGTTTTCCTGATCGCGCCTCGCAACGTTGATCAGCCAAGTCGAAGTAATAGGTTTCCTGAAACCGAATTCGGCAAGCGGCAACGCCATTTCGACCGTCCATTCTCCTTTAGACGCCTGCCCGGCAGCCCGTACATGAGGCGCCCACAAAGCGTCGGAACGTCCGTAACCGCGTTCTTTGAAAACTCCTCCCCGCGGCGTTACCGCGATATGAAAGTAATCGTATCCGCCGGCTTCCGGGTCGAAAAAGAATTCCAGCAAATCCCCGTTCCAGAATCTTGCGGATGACTCAGGCGTATATTGGCTGCCGCATTTACATCGGACAGCCACATAAATATTATCCGCGTCAAAACAAAAGGCGAATTCGGTTTCCCGTTCGGCCTTTTTTCCGGTTTTAAAATCATAAAAGCCGGAAGCAAAAGATGCTTTGCGCCAGCAGGGATCGGTTAGAAGCCCGTCTATCACGGGTGGAGTCGCAGTTTTTACCGCAGCCGCACTTTTAACTTCGGAAGCATGAAGTCCAACATAAAATAACACCAGCAATATAAAAATCAACAGTTTTTTAGCCATGGTATTTCTTATTCCTTATTTAAAAAGTTTATTTTACTGGCCTGAATCGATAACATACACATGAACCCCATAGGGCTGAAAGCTGTCTTTGAGTATTCCGTTATCAACGGATATTTCACGCGACTCAAATTTTACCGCAGCCTTGTTTTGTTTTTTCCCCACAACCGCACTTATATTCACGACCGCGTCGAAAGTTTTCGGCAACGTATTGACGGCTATTACAAAGATCGACTTGCCGTATTGTTTTACTGCAATATCCAATGCTTTAACAGGGGTGTTGACGCCTTTTAAATCCTTACCCGCAAGATACGGCAGGGCCATTTCCTTAGTTTCCGCATTCAATGCTTTCATAGAGTCCCAAAGTTGCGGCGTTAACCGTTTTGAGTTACTAAGGGTCGCGAGCCGGTTATGAGCAAAATAAATCAAACCTTTGACCCCGTGGTTCAAGGCGAGATAAGTCATACATTTTTCTTCCTGCGGCGTAGGCGGCCGCGGCCACCCTTCAGCCGGAGATCCGAACATTTGTAAAACAAGCCAGGGAGTTTTGTAATTGATTTTCCGCAGGCATTTTACAAGCCGGTCGCCATGGGCGGAAACCAGGGTAAGTTTCGTTTTGCCGACAGGGTAAGGATCCGTGGAAAGAATATCACAGGAATCCTTGTTGGCATCTACGGCTTCGATCAGGTTAAGTAAAACGGGCCGGCAAGGATCAACTTCCTTGATCACATTGTAAACTTGCCGATTGGTTTTAACCCAGGCATCCGTTTCATCATGACTGTACCAGCCGATAACGGCCGGATTATTTCTATACTTCAGAATGAATTTACCCGTATCTTTCAGGTTATCCATACTGAGCTCGGCAAAACTGGAAGTAACCGCTCCGACCCGGGGAAAACAAGTTAAACCATATTCATGCAAGGCTTCAAGAAACTGGTTGAAATCCTTGAACTTGCTTCGCTTTACTATCGACAAATGCCCGCCTTTGCCCATTTGGGGATATTTGGTATAATAAGCCAGGGCATCACCAGGCATATATACCGGCCCCGCAACTACGGAATCGAAACCCTGTTCCGCGACAAGTTTCAATTCTTCCTTTTCTATGGGCCCTTCCCAGGAACCGCCGAGCCATACCAGACGCAGCAGGTGAGGTTTCCCGTCCAGAAGCGGGATTCCTTCCCTGGAAATACGCAGTCTCGGAATTTTTTCATCCAGGGGAGATATTTTACAGAAAGAAGTTGAAGCTTTTGCCAGACAGGCGCCGTCTCGGTCAAATACCGCCGCTTCAATATTATAGTCGGCACAAGGCAGTTGGCCTATGTCTATTTTTTCGGTCGAAACCAGAAGGATTTTTTTAGTTTCTTTATTCGCCGCCACTGCCCCGGTCGCGGCTGTATGAATTGCGTATTTGAAAACAGCGCCCTTGAGATTAACGCGGACATTTTTTATTTTGCTGGTCAGAAGAAGTGATTTTCCCGTATAAAAGGTTTTGTCGGCAAAAACACTTAAAGTCAGTTTTTCCGGAGGAGAAATTTCCTGTCCCATACCCCAATTACCGTCAAAGAGCATTCCCACTATCATAATTACGAAAAACAAGCGTAGCCCCGGAAAATTGAAACGGCTCTTCCTGCTCCCGGAAACAAACAGATATTTTCCGGACTTCTTACTTTCAGGATTGAATTTTTGCATAACTTTGGATTCCTTTATATTTTAAACTGAACATCATATGCGAACAGCGGCAACAAAAATATCTGCCGGCATCATTTCCGCCCATTTTTCGCCGCCGCACTCATGCTGCGAATAATAGCTGATCAGCAAAGTTCCGTCCGGCATAAAAACGGTGCCGGGGTAAGAATTATCTCCGGCGCTAGGCAGTTCCAGAACTTCTCTGAGCGTATGGTTTTCGAACGACCATATTTTTGTCCGGTGACGGCCAAAAGAAGGATTATTGCTGTCCGCGGTTTTCATGTAATCGGGCCTTTCGCGTCCGATAAGGTAAACTTTTCCGTTATTCCGGAAGTAATGGGGACATTGAATTATTCGGGGAATTTCAGAAATTTTTGTCCATGCCGCAAACGGCTTCCTGCTCTCAAATATCTCAAGATGATACGGCGGCGTTTCCGTCCGGACAAAAGCCGTTAACTTGTTTTCGTCCAAAGGACACAGGGCAATTTCGCTGCCGGCTGCCAAATGGGTTTTCTTTTTCCAGTCCAGACCGCCCGCCGAACAATAAAGATCCGCCTGGTAATGACATTTGCCGCATGAATATCCCGGCGCATAAAAAGTGTCGCCCAGTTTTATCGGTTTCCAGAGAACGCAATCCCGTTGTATTATTTGCGGTTCGGATATTTTTCCGGAATTCCCGGAAATTATCTGTATTTGAGTATAAGATTTTCCCCTTTTCCCGTCAACTATCGGAGTACAGAAAGAATATAACAGAAGTTTATCCTCATGCAACAGGAAACAGCTGTCCCGGTAATCAACCGGCATTCCGTCGGGCATATGTTTTTTTTGCAGCAAGTCCCATTTTTTCCCGTCCGGGCTGGTCATTATAATTTGATAGGATTCGGCCTGCATATGCCCGGCGGAATTCCGAAACGCCAGGAAATATTTATCCTTAAAGTATGCCAATCCGGTAAAAGCGTTGTGGCGGCCATCGGAATATATTTTTCCGGTCCAGATAATTTGCATTTTTATCTCCCTTTATAAGTTGAAAATGAAAAATATTTATAGCGTAAGTATTGCGCATTTGAACCCAAAGCGAATAGTGCTCTGTATGAAAATAAGAACTGCAAGTTTCGAAATTTTTTCACCGAAGACAGTCTATGGCCGCCACATGTCAAGTTTTACCTCGTTAGGTCTCAGGAATCTGACGTGTCCATCGACAAAAAGGTAATTTATCCCGCCGAGGTGAAATGTCTGATTACCGGGAGCTGCCGACTCAGTGGAAGCACTGAACCAGCCTTGGGGATTCCAAGTGTTATCCTTAAATAAAAAAGTAGTAGCGGAAAACAGCGACAACTTTCTTTTCGGCGTCGTAACATATCCGACTGCGGTCGCATTCAGGCCGTAAGTAAACGAATAAGAATGCTGCTCCGTAAAAGCGACCGGGCAAGTCCACATGGTCATTTTTTTACTGTTCATCGGAGTCGAAATACACGCAGGCAAGGCAGTCGTCCATTTATATATGGTCGGCACAAAATCGCTGTTATCATTCGCATACATGAAAAGCGCCTTGCCGATCTGCGTAAGATTGCTTTGACAAACTAGTCCTTGTGCTTTTTTGCGCGCTTTATTCAGAGCCGGCAGCAGCATACTCGCCAGAATTGCTATGATCGCGATCACAACGAGGAGTTCGATTAAAGTGAAGCCTCTGATAATTAACGAGTTACGCATCATCGGCTTCACCTCACCGACCAAACCGTGCGTGAGGTTTTCCCTCACACGGCTTTCCCTTTGAAATTCATAAGACAACATTTGTACACCTCCTGTCAGCTTCTGATTAATGTTGGTAAATATAACAAATTGTGCCGGTAAAAGAAACTGTTTCGCCATTTTCTCGTACCCCGGATATCCTTGCGGTGTTTACACCGGCGCCAGTAGAGCCGTAACTGCATACATACGTATCCGGCTACCTGCTCCGCGGCCTTATAGCTGTTGCCGATTTTGTAATATTGTGCCCATCCCCTTAGCTTGCGGTTTATTTCTTCGGTTACGGTTTTCAGTTCTGTTCCAAGTTTTATAGTCTTGAAATGTTCCTTTATGCTCCGTTGAAATCTTACCACCCGCTCGGAATGTGGAAACTTGATACGTACCCATCTCTTCTTAGCGTATGAGTACGCTTCTTTGTACATGAATCCCAAGAATTTGAAACCTTGTCGTACGTGACATATTTTTGTCTTGTCTTCGTTCAGTTTCAATTTCAATTTCCTCAGTTGTTCTTTCAGTTTCCCCAGCACATACCTTGCCTGACGTTCACTGCGACACATGAATACCATGTCGTCAGCGAAGCGCACCAGTCTTACCGTCGCGTTGTCGCACCATAGCTTATCTATGTTGTGCAGGAATATATTACTCAGCAACGGACTCAACACCCCTCCCTGCGGAATTCCGCAGTCGTTTGAGATTGTCGAGCCGTCCTGCTCAAGTATACCCGCCTTGAGCCATTGCCGTATCAGGTGAAGTATTCGTTTATCACTGATACGCTTTCGCAAGTCCGCCAGCAGCAGTTCGTGATTGATCTCATTGAAGTATGATTTCAGGTCAACGTCCACTATCCATTTGTTGTGGTTGCTTATCCTGTGTACCTCATTCGCCGCTTGCTGGTTGCTCCGTTTTGGGCGAAAGCCGTAGGAACAGTCGCGGAAATCACACTCAAACAACGGTTCGATCACTATCTTTACCGCCATTTGCACCACCTTATCCCTGACCGTCGGGATGCCCAGCGGCCGGGTTTTACCGTTGGCTTTGGGGATATTCACCCTCCGCACCAACTGTGGTTTGTATGTCTGGCTTTTCAGCTCTTCCTCAATCTCTTCAAGGAAGCTCTTTACGCCGATTTCATACTCGATGTGTTTTACCGTCACTTTGTCTACTCCTGAAGCCTTGCCTCCTGACCGCACTTTCTGCCATGCAGTTTGCAATATGTCCTTGCGATACACTTTGTCATACAAAACCGCAAATCGCCGATTAGGGCTGATTTTGGCTGCCTTGTATATACCGCGCTGAAAACGCCTGAT
>JBAYCO010000113.1:0-9534 GCA_041668685.1 Victivallaceae bacterium
CACGGTCAAACGTCTTACGCTGTCGAGTTGGGCGCTGTTTCTTGCCGGTGTGACATTCTGTTTCTTTTTTGTTATTCCGGCCATGATGCGTTTTTCCTTAAGTATGCAGAGCGATGAGCTCCAGGCCGCCATCGGCCTGAATAATTATATCGGGCTGGCCGGAATGCTGTTGCTGGGCTTCGGGATAATGTTTCAACTGCCGATAGTTATTTTTTTCCTGGCGTTGTCCGGGATGATACAGATAAAGACCCTGAAAAAACTTCGTCCGCTCGTCATGATCGCAATCCTTACGCTTTCCGCGCTTTTGACTCCGCCCGACGTATTCAGCCAACTGATGATGGCGGTTCCGACTTATCTGCTGTTCGAAGTGAGTTTGCTGTTGTCTTCGCTCGCTGTCCGTTCAGACGCGGCGGATAAGGAAGAAGATATTGCCGATATTACGGAAAACTCATATGATGATGACTTTTTCGAGCCGGAACCGGAGCCGGAAGGTTATAAAGAATATTACCGTAACACTGTCAGGAAGCGGAAACTGCATTATATTGCGCGCCGTTGATTACATCCTGTCCCGGTAACGGTAGTTGCGGGGGGAAATGCCGTTTTTCTTTTTAAAAAGATTCGAAAAGTAATATTCATCTGTAAACCCCAGACTGAAAGCTATTTCCCTGATGCTCCTGACGGAGGCGTCGAGGAGTTCCCTGGCGGCAGCCATTTTTAAATTGAGCAGATATTGATATGGCGTTTGTCCGAAGCTGCTTTTAAACACCCGGTTGGTTTGAGCTGGAGAGAGATTTATTTCAGCGCACATGTCGTCAAGGGCAGGAGGCTGACCAAATACCCTGCCGTCCAGGTAAAATTGCAATTTTTTAGCGGCCGGGGAAAGCGAAATCTTTTCATGCAGATAATCGCGATGGGCGGCTAAATGCAGAATTATATTCATAATTACCTGCGGCCCGGTCAAGGTTGATGCTTCCGGCTGTTGGGCGGCCAGCTTTTGAAGTCCATCGAGAAAAACGGTTTTGAGCGGGTATTGTTTAAATAAATAAGTGCTTTTTAATTTATACATGTCAAGCAATTCCCCTACCAGCCTGCCGCTGACGTTGAACCAATGCTTTACCCATGGGTTATCGCGGCTGGAACCGTATTCGTGGTCGGAGCCATATGGTACGATATAAACGTCGCCCGCTTCCGGATGGAACTCGTCGCCGTTGATTCGCAGATAACCGCTGCCGCTTTCAATATACTCGAAAACATAGACCGAAGAATTATGCCGCGTTATCCGGTAACTGCCGTCACAATAAGACGACCCGGCCGCCGCGATCCTGAACGGATAATCGCCCGGAAGTGCGCTGCTGAAAATTATCATATCTTCATGCATGATTATAATCCTCATCTTATTGCGTGTTTTATCTATTCATAAATTTGCTTGCATGATTATAATATATATAAAAGCTGATTTAAAAGCAACCCTGAACCAATATGCGAGACTATTAATTATGAATACTTTTCGTCCCGAACACCAGAAACCGCAATTTTTTCGTCCCGACTGGCAAAATTTAAACGGCGTCTGGACCTGTCATTTTGACTTCGGCAATTCCGGCATTGAGCGCGGCCTTGCGGAAAGCGCCGGGTTTGAACAGGAAATCAACGTTCCATTTTGTCCGGAAAGTTCGCTTTCCGGCATCGGACATACCGATTTTATCGAAAAAATGTGGTACCACCGGAAAATAACCGTTCCCGTTGCCTGGGACGGTAAAAAGATACTGCTTCATTTCGGCGCCGTTGATTATGAATGTGAAATCTTTATCGACGGCCGGAAAGCCGGTTTTCATTATGGCGGGTCTTCTTCATTCTGTCTAGACGTCAGTTCTTTTGTGCTTTGCGGCAAAGAACACGATCTGGTTGTCCGGGTAAGTGACAAACTGCGTTCCGGAGTCCAGACGGGCGGCAAACAGAGTAGGACCTTTAAATCCCAGGGCTGTTCATATACCAGAGTTACCGGAATCTGGCAGACGGTCTGGCTGGAAGCGGTTGCCGCGCATGGCTTGCGCAAGTGCCGCATTGTTCCTGATTTGGATAACCGGGCGTTTATTTTTACTCCGGATTTTTTTGCGGTGGAACGCGGTCAGAAATTTACGGTGCGCCTGTTCGACGGTGACCGGGAAACGGCCCGGAAGACAACGACGGTGACGACCGGAACGTCACTGGTATTGACTTTGGACGAACCGAAAACCTGGAGCCCGGCGGAGCCGTTTCTTTATAAAGTTATCTACGAAGTAAGCGCTCCGAATGGTGAGATTGTTGATCAGGTTGAAAGTTATGCCGGACTGCGTAAAATCCATATCGAAGGCGATAAGATATTTCTCAATAACGAACCGCTTTTCCTGCGCATGGTATTGGATCAGGGCTATTATCCGGACGGGATCTGGACGGCGTCTTCCGACGCGGCCTTGAAACGGGATATTGAATTGTCCATGCGGGCCGGGTTCAACGGCGCCCGACTGCATCAGAAAGTTTTTGAAGAACGTTTTCATTACTGGGCGGATAAACTTGGTTATCTGACCTGGGGAGAGTCTGCCAGTTGGGGCATGCGGCTATGGTCGGAGAGCGGTCCATCGCAGAACGTGGCGGCGTCCGCCCGGAATTTTCTCAGTGAATGGCGGGAAATAATCGAGCGGGACGCCAATCATCCTTCGATCATTGCCTGGACGCCGTTCAATGAAACATGCAATCCCCTTGATCTCCGGGAACATTATCGTCTGATAAGTGAAGCCTATGACTTAACCCGGCAGCTTGACCTGACGCGGCCGGTCAATGACGCCAGCGGCTATTGCCATGTCAAAACCGATTTGTGGACGCTGCATCTTTACCGTCCTGACGCCGCGGAACTGGCGAAAGCCCTGATGCCGGAAGACGGCAGTCCGGTTTTATACCACCAATCCGGTATAGAAACGGAATATGCCGGACAGCCGATCATTAATGACGAATTCGGCGGTTTCAGGTATATTCCCAACGGGCAGGGGGAATTCGCCGATAATTCATGGGGCTACTATGGCAGCATGAAAATTACGGCGGATGCTTTGTATAAGAACCTTATGGGGCAGGTTGACGTCATGCTGCAAATGGAAAACTGCAGCGGTTACTGTTATACTCAGTTGACTGATGTTGAGCAGGAGCAGAACGGTATTTACAACTATGACCGGACAGATAAATTCGATATGAAAAAAATAGCGGAAATCTTCGGAAAAAAACGTTAGGTTTTTATATTTTTACAGTAAATTTTATTGCTTTATTTGTGAAACGGATTAGTTTTAGGGAAAAAGGTTATACATGGTAACTTTCAAGACGTCTGAAATAGATAAAAATGCAAAAGTTCTGGTACTGGCTCCGCATCCGGATGATTTTGATGCGATCGCCGTAACGCTGAAGCTTTTCCATGACAACGGCAATCATATTGAACTGGCGGTGGTCAGCGGCGCGGCTTCCGGTGTGGAAGACGCTTTTTGTGTAAAATACCCCGGCGAATCCAAAGCTGAAATAAGGGAAAGGGAGCAACTGGCGAGCTGTGCCTTTTTCGGTTTACCCGGAGACTCCGTAACTTTCCTGCACATGAAAGAAGATGCGGAAGGCGCCCCGGAAGAGTCCAGTGAAAATATACAAATTCTCCGGAATTACATTCAGAATATCAAACCGGATATTGTTTTCATGCCGCATTGGAATGATACCAACGCGGGACATCGGCGGACTTATTCGATGTTAAGGAAAATCGCCGGCAATTTTACTGTCTACCTCAACCGTGACGCCAAGACGATCAAAATGAGCGAGGATATTTATACCCCATTCGGGGAAAATGAAGCGGAATGGAAAGCAGAATTATTGCGCTGTCACGAATCCCAACACCAAAGAAACCTCAATACGCGCGGACATGGATTTGACGAACGCGTTCTCCAGGTCAACCGCCGCATAGCGGCGGAAAGCGGCTGCGCCGCTCCCTACGCCGAAGCGTTTGAGATAAACTATACCCCAAGTAGCGCCGCGTCTCGATGAGACCGGCGACATGAAACGTTGTAGTTAAAAATCAGCCTGCTGAAGTCTTTGCAGTTCAGGAAGCAGTTTTTCCGCTTCACCGACTCGTTTTTCTTCCAGCATGCGCAGATAATTGGTTTTTACTTCATTATGAGCTTCACAAGTGAAATGATTGCGTAAACGCATTAACAGTTGAGGATCATCTGCCAGTGAATTCTGTACGGAGTTGATTTGTCCGTGGCCAACCATTGCACACCAGGCGTCAAAATATTTCTGCACTTCATTTTTGCTGATTATTGCGGATATTTCCGCGAGGTATTTACAGAATTTTTCTTTTTTCTCTCCAGTGAAAGGAACTATTTTATACGGATCGGGGCTGAACATGTATGGAGTTATTTCAAGCGCGAAAGCGCCTTCGCGGTCAAAACTGAGTTTAGTCAGATATCCGGTCCACCAGAAATTTTTTGCGTCGAAATTTTGCCACGGACTTGGAAAGAAAAAATTGCCCGGACAGTAGATTACCGGTACGCCGTCCCATAATTCGATACCCTGCGGACAATGTGCGTGAATGTTAATGACCGCGGTTGCCCCGGCTTCGGCAAAGGCCCGATAAGTCCTGACCATGCGCGGACTTGGAACCGGGTTGTGTTCGTTGCCGCCATGAATAACGGCCAGTGTAATATCAGCCTTGGACGCGGCTTCCCTGATTACCTTGATATTATCCAGCGGTTCCAGCGGCGCGCATCCGGCTTTATTTTTCCCGGCAGTTCCGAATTCATGTTCGGCCACATTGACAATTGCGATTTTAAACCCGTTTTTTTCAAAGTACAGCGGTTTTACTGCTTCTGAGATGTTTTTCCCCGCGCCGACCGTTTTAATGCCGTTTTTTCCCAACAGGTCAATAGTTTGCACTACCGGAGCCTGGTCGAAATCTCCGGTGTGGTTATTTGCCAGCAGGGCAATATCAAACCCGGCGGTTTTGGCAAAATCAACACATTCCGGGGGACACTTCAGGTTCGGACCGCTTTTAAGGATTGGGGTATCGTCATTGGTCAGCGGAGTTTCCCACTGGACTATGGAAATATCGGCGTCATCCAGATACGGCTTTATATCTTTTAATATTTCTTTTGACTGTCCCTGTTTTACCAATTCGGCCGCATCCTGCCACGGGCAGGTGTCTCCGGCAATGACAATGCTTAGTTTATCCGATGATTCACAATTTCTGAAAACTTGCTTGCCGTTACTGAATGATAACATTTTTCTAAACCTTTTATTTATTTCATTTTTAAAACCCCGTCTTCTGAACAGGGCATAGATCTTCATAAATTGTTCACAAAATCTTCTGCCATCTTTAGTCCCGCACGGCTAGTGGAATGTTTCATGATGTTTTTAGTAACAGTTGCGAGAGCAGCCTTGCTCCGCGACAAATAACTGTAATCTTCACTGAAATCATTGTTTTTCGATGCCGGAGCAAGGCTGCTCCTGGCACTACTTTATATTAAATTTCATATGCAACTGGACACTAGGAACAGCCGTGGCTACACCGGGAAATTTTGCATATTGAGAAAACAGATGTAGCCGCCCCTGTCCCCAGGGGCGCAGGGAACGTTGCGTGAGAGTTAAACACTGGGGCTGTTATTATTTTGCCGTATGGGCGGTTGCTTTCCATTTGCCGTCCGGTTGTTTCTGGAACTTGAATTCCCATTTCACCGCGAGTCCGTAAGTGCCTTCGGCTTCCTGCATTTTCGCGGTAGCTTCCGCTTTGGCGCCGTTAACTTTCAGTGAGACGAATTCTTTGACTTTCATACCGTAATTGCGCGACCGGCAATAAGCCGTGATAGCCTGCTCAAACGGCGCTGTATTTTCCGTAATTGCCGGTTTGCTGTCGCCGCAGCCGCTCAAAATCAACGCGCTCATTGCGAGAACTAAAAGCTTAATTGTCTTTTTCATAAACTTCCTTCCTTTTTTAATGATTGGTAGTTAGTAATTTGTAATTCCTAATCATCCCAGATTTACTCTGTGGAGCAGTCTGGGAAGTTGTTCATTTTTGCTTAAACTGTAAACCGACATGGTATCGATCATAAAACTTTCATCGGGCGGTTCCAGCCGGATTATGATTTCCTCCTCGGAATATTCCGTATGCCGCCCCAGTTTTATGGTGCAATGCGGTTCATAAGGGAAATCCGTAGGTTCGAATTTTATTTTTGACTGTACGCACATCGAATGCAGAGCCTTAAATGGCTCCGGATCTTCCAGCGTATAATAAAATATACCCGTATCGGGAAAGCGTTTAACATAGCCGAATTTGGCCGGGAATGGTTCGGTTTTGGCGGCTATGGCGTCAATCTCGGTAAAAACCATATCCGGATCCTGGCCGGGGGAGATTATGCCTCTGCCATTTGAGCCGCATAAGGAAATTTCTATTGCGAGATTGGCTCGCGGCGGATCGAAAAACGAACGTATGTTACGCAGTTCATCCGCAACCGGGGAGGGGATATTCAGAACGATATAACTGGGATCGCTGAAAATATCTTTGATGCTTGCGGACATGATTTTAGCCTTGTAAGTTAGTAAGTACAAACACTAAATGTTAAAGATTAATAATTCTGCCGTTTTTACTTTAATTTTTTTTGGAGTTCCACCGCCGATTCATAAAGTTTTTCCGCTTCTGTTGAACTGTTTTGAGCCTTGTCGCCCATTGCCAGTTTCGAGACCTTGCGCTGGGTTTCAAGAGCTTTTTCCGGCAGTCCGCAGCGGTAATACGCCAAAGCCATGGTATTCAGGCAACTGGCTAAAAAAGCTTTGTTGTTTTTGTCCGCCCTGGCGATTTCCAAAGCCCGCTGTATACATTCAACCGCCGGCGGCAGGACTTTGGCGCTGGACGGGAGGCGGGTCAGCATACCCCAAGCCATATTGTTGAGCATCTGGGCGTCATTGTGGAAACGTTTTTTCACCTCTTCCGCAAGCTTGGAAGCGTATTTATTGTATTGAGAGAAGCGGGCGATAAAATCCAGTTTTATGAAATACAGCATGTTGTTTTCGGGATTCAGGGAAAGCCGGGATTCAAGGAAATCCCAGGCATTATCGATTTGGCGGGTATTTTCGTATATGAACATGCGTATACGTATGGCAAAACCGTTTTCTGGGTCGAGTTGTAATATTTTTTCAGAGGTTTTTACCGCTTCCGGATAATTTCCGGTACGCAGGTTTACTTCAAGGTTCTGCTGAAGGGCGGATACTTTTTTCTGGGTTTCAGGGAGATAAGCGCCTGCGTATATTTTTTTCAAGGTAGGGGAGAGGTCAGCGATTTCACCGTCCCAGATTATCTCATTATCCGTGTTAATAATATATATGCGCGGCAGCAGGCGGCTTTCTCCCAGGTAGTGCAACGTGGTCAGGCTTTTGTTGTCTACGGCAACCGCATAGTTTATCTGGGGATATTCATCCAGGAATTTTTCAACCTTGTCTCTGCTTTCCCGCGAAATGGCAATGACATACAAACCTTTGTCGCGGTATTTGTTTTGCAGATAAACCAGCATGGGAACCGCTTCCCGGCAGGCCGGGGACCAGCTTCCCCACAGAGCCAGCACATAAAGGTCTTTCCTTTGGGCTTCCGGCACCTGTTTGCCGATATTAAGAGGCACGGGGCCGTTCTTCAGCCATTTGGAAACCTCAAGTTTCACCGCTTTGTTGCCGGTTTGCAATGCCGCAGCGCTGAAAGAAAACAGCGTCGCCGCCAAACAGACTGGAATAATCTTTTTCATCAGTTACCAGTTATCAGTTATCAATTGCCGGTCTGACGACCGGCGCTCCCAGATACGTTCAGTTATCAGTTTTTGCATTTTCTTAACCCTTAAAACTTAACCCTTAAAACTTAAATTTTTATATATCCGGGGTGAAATTCTTTTGGGTGCGGTTGAGTTCAAAAATCCTGGCAATTTTGAATAATCTTTTTTCTTCGAGCGGCGGCGCGATGAACTGTATTCCTGTCGGCATACCGTTTTCCTCGCTGATTCCGGATGGCGCCGCTATGCCGCAAGAGCCTGAAAGATTCAGCGCTATCGTGAAAATATCTGACAAATACATTTGCAACGGGTCGGATTTAGCCCCGAATTCGAAAGCCGGGGAAGTCGTAACCGGAGTCAGTATAATGTCACATTTTTTAGCAGCCTCTTCGAAATCGCGCCTGATCAGGGTGCGCACCTTCTGGGCGCGCAAATAGTAAGCGTCATAATAGCCGCTGCTCAACACGTAAGTTCCCAACAGTATACGGCGCTGAACCTCGTCGCCGAAACCTGCGCCGCGCGTTTTAAAATAAGTTTCGATCAAATCACCGGCTTCCTTGCGGACGCCGTAGCGGATGCCGTCAAAACGGGCCAGGTTGGCGCTGGCTTCGGCGGTAGCGATGATATAATAGACGGATACGGCATATTTGGTGTGCGGCAGAGATACTTCAACAGTTTCGGCGCCAAGCTTTTTCAACGTCGCAATCGTGTCGTCAAGTCCTTTCCGGACGTCGGCGGTAATTCCCTCGGTGGCGATATATTCTTTTGGCAGTCCGACTCTTACTCCTTTTAAATCCGCGTTTTCAAGGGATTTGAGGGAGTCAGCGAAACCTTCGCAGGGGCAGGGCAGGGAAGTTGAGTCCTGCGGATCTTCACCGCCGATGGTATCGAGGATTATCGCCGCATCCAGAACGTCATGGCTCATCGGCCCGATCTGGTCAAGCGATGAAGCAAAAGCCACCAGGCCATAACGGGATACCCGTCCGTATGTGGGTTTCAGGCCGACAACACCGCAGAAAGCCGCGGGTTGGCGGATTGAACCGCCGGTATCAGAGCCCAGGGAAACCGGAACTTCTCCCGCCGCGACCGCGGCGGCTGAACCGCCGCTTGAACCGCCGGGAACCCGGTTCAGGTCCCAGGGATTGGCGGTTTTCTGGAAAGCGCTGTTTTCGCAGGACGAGCCCATTGCGAATTCGTCCATATTCAAACGGCCGACGGGAATAAAACCTTTTGCCTTAAGCCTGGCGACAACGGTTGAGTCATAAGGAGAAACAACGTTTTCCAGCAGTTTTGAACCGCAGGAGCAGGTTTGCCCCGCGGTGACAATGCAGTCTTTTATGCCGATTGGAATACCATCGTAAGGACTTAACTGTTTACCGTCGGCGCGGCGCGCGTCAGCTTCCGCGGCGCGTTTCAAAACATTTTCACGGTCGACTTTCAAAAACGCTTTTACCTGCGGATCAACCCGCTCAATACGGCCAAGACAAGCTATGCATAAATCAACGGCGGATATTTCCCCGGACGCAAGCATATCAGCGGCGGCGTGAACTGTCAGGGTTTTAAGATTTTCAATCATGACATTCCATCTCCCGGCAGCACCTGCGGCACTTTTATTAATTCCTCATCCACTTTTGCCGGGGCGTTGGCAAGCATTTGTTCGCGCGGGTAAGATTCCCCGGCAATATCATCACGGACGACATTGGTCATAAGCGCGGCATGCGCG
>JBAYCO010000114.1:0-9524 GCA_041668685.1 Victivallaceae bacterium
AAAGATACTTGCCATATTTGAATTAACCGTAAAAAAAGTCAAGGAACCGGCATTTTTCATACTCTTTATAATAGTCGCCCTTATCGGGTATTTTGTTTCAGGCATGGGCGTTTTGAAGTTCAGCCAGAACGAGGATATTCTTTTCGGCCTGATATCGTTGGAACAGGGATCGCCTCTGCTTATCGGTTTTGTGGTAATACTTTTAATGACTATGATCGTTGCTATTTTCAGCGGCGCGACTGATATTCCCAAGGATATTGATTCGAGGATGATCATGCTGATTCTCAGTAAACCGGTAAAAAGGGCTGAGTATCTGCTGGGAAAATATCTGGGTATTGTCGCCATTTGTCTGGGGTTTTTCTTCAGCGCCGCGATTTTCGCTTTTGTGGGCCATTTTGTTAATTCCGGCGAATTGATTACGTTTTCCGTAGCGGTCAGACAGTTGATGCTCATACTGACTATATTTCCGTTTGTTGCTATGGCAATGATGATCTCAGCTTACCTTTCAGATATCAGCGCAATGATTGTGGCGATAGCTTATATTCTGTTTTCGGTATGTATAAGCACCGTATCCTTATTTATCGATATGCTGCCGCAAAGTCTTGAAGCGGTTCCGCTGATTCATCCATTATCTTATTTATTCCCTAATTATTTCTACTTTTTCAATTCCTTTAAATATAACGGAATCGTCATGGTTGCGCTTGTTCTTTATGCCGTGGCGATGACTGCCATTTTTCTCTCAATAGCTGCTTTCCGTCTTGAACACAGGGACATGCTTTAACCTTTCCGCTGCCGGTTTCGGGCAAAAACCGATTTTTCTGTACGGTGTGTTTGCCAGTGGTATTATTTCTGCTATATTAAGGCGGAATGTAAAACGCTAATTAAAACAGGATAATATTCCGTTAAATGGATATAATATATACGATTAAACTGGATAACGGCGCCACTTACCTGGCTAAAGCGGATGACAACCTGACTTTCAAGGAAGGGGACTGGTGTGTTATCCATAAAGATTTTTATAATGATTACGGCCAGATAGCGGAAGTCGGCGAAGAAAGCGCCTATGACAAAAAGCTTAAGGACGTACCGCGGATAATACGAAAAGCCACGGTTCACGATAAAAGTATGGCGCATGAGAATGAAATGCGCGGTAATTCCGCTCTTCGCACTACCCAGGAAGCGGTTGACAAGCTGAAGCTTGAAATGAAGCTGCTTAATGTGCATTTTTCTTTGGACAAGAAATTAATAGTCATTCAATTTACTGCCGAGGGACGGATCGATTTCAGGCAGCTGGTTAAAGATTTGGCAAAAATTTTTAACGCCCGTATTGAGCTCCGCCAGATCGGGGTGAGGGATGAAACCGCCCTGAAAGGCGGAATCGGGATTTGCGGACAACAGTTATGCTGTAACCGTTTTCTGAAAGACTTCGCCTCGATAAACGTGCGTATGGCTAAAGACCAGGATCTGTCCCTGACTCCAAGTACTATCTCCGGATTTTGCGGCCGTTTGAAGTGTTGCCTGAAATATGAGCATAAAGGTTATCTGGAACTGGAAAAAACCATGCCGCGTCGCGGTGATATGTGTGATTGTCCCGGCGGGCGCGGAAAGATATGCGACCGCAATCTGTTGACTCAGGAAGTCGCTGTGATCCTGGATGATTCCGGGGCTTGTATCCGCTGCGCTTGTAGTGAGGTTCAGGTTGTTTATCCGGATAAATACAAAATTAAAACCCCCGCGGCTCCCGATGAAGAAGAATTGGATGAACAGTCTGATGAAGAAAACGTGATTTTTTCCGAGTCGGATGAGTCTGGGGAAAATTTTGAAAAAAACGAAAATAAAGGTAAGGGACGCCGCCGGAAGCGTCGCTCAAAGAAGCGTTCTAAAAAATAAATTGAAACTTGAAAATTAAATCCTTAAATCTTAAAACTTAAAACTATTATGTTGCCCTTTGACCGTGGATATCTGGAAAAACTTAAGGAAGACGATCTGCAGGAATTGGCGTATTTAGACAGTTTGGGTTTTTTAGTCGGTTCGCAGGAGACTTTCGACGGGTTTCGCAAACGTTTACTGGAGTTGTACGACGCCCTTACTGAATTTGAACAAAGACTCGAACAATGTGGAAGCGAAATAGAGATTTTTGATGGGCTGAAAGTGCTTAAGGACAAGCGCATTCCACCCGAAATAATAGCTGAGGCCGGGGAGCTCACGGAGAAATATTATCGCTTTAAAATTATCTGGGCTCCAGGATTTTTCATGTCCAGGGATATCGGCATGTTATGGGGCGGATGTGCGGTTTCTGATACTCAGCATGTCCTGACGGTTTTTCTCATTCGTTCGATCTTCCAGAACCGGCGGAAATGGTTTATTTACGACCGGCGCGAGCTTTTGGCGCACGAGTTGTGTCATACCGCGCGAAATGTCATCAACGACAATACGCTTGAAGAATTTTTCGCTTACCAGACGGCTCCGAGCAGGATCAGGCGTTATATGGGGAATTGTTTTATTTATAAATATGACGCGATATTTTTCCTGTTGCCGACGCTGGTATTGCTGGCGGCGCAGTTGCTGAAAACTTTTTACGGCATGTTTTATCCTATCTGGCCGTTCTGGATTTTTGCTCTCCTGTATCCGGCTTTTCTGCTTTTGCGCAACAACATTGCCCGGCGGGTGTTTTTCAGGGCATGTTCCAGGCTGCTTGCTTTTGGTTTTTACGATGCCTCGGCGATCCTGTTCAGGTGTAACTGGGAGGACGCGAAAGCCGTATCCGAACTGTCGTCGCCGGAATCATTCCGTCGTTTTGTGCAGCAGCGTGCGCACGATGATTTATGCTGGAAAGTCATACAGCACCGCTTTGTGATCCACAACGGGGAACAGGAAGAAGAAACAGAAGAAACGGAGGAGGCTGCGAATGGCGCGACTTAAGGAAATCACGAAATATCTGGACGAACTGCTGAATATAGCGGCAATTCCAGGTGATCATTCCAATAACGGATTACAGGTCGAGGCGGCGGGAGAAGTGCGAAAAGCGGTTTTCGGGGTTGACGCCTGCCATGCCCTTTTCGAAGCGGCGGCGCTGAAAAACGCCGGTTTTGTTTTTGTTCATCACGGTATCAGCTGGAGCGCTGAACCGCGCCGTTTTACCGGCATAACCGCATCCCGGCTGGAAATGCTGTTCAAGAACGGGATTTCGCTTTACGCCGCGCATTTGCCGCTTGACGCTCATCCTGATATCGGGCATAACGCTTTGCTTGCGGATATGGTTAATCTGAAACACCGTTACAGTTTTATGGAATATTGCGGCTCTGATATCGGTTGCGCCGGCGTTCTCCAGGAGCCCTGTCTTCCCGCCCGGCTGGCGGATAAACTGGAAAAAGAATTGAACTGCAAAGCCGAAATCTTCGGCGGCCGGGATAAGGAACTGGCAAAAGTCGGTATTGTTTCCGGCGGCGGCGAAATGGACGCGCTTATGGCCAGTATAGGGGAGGGGGCGGATTGTCTGATTACCGGTGAGATGACCCATACCATGTACCATTTTGTAAAAGAAAGCGGCATTGTAGTGATTGCGTTGGGACATTACCGCTCCGAAACGCCGGGCGTGCTGGCGGTAATGGATAAAGTGAAAAAGAAATTTGATCTTGACTGCGAATTTATTGATATTCCTACGGGACTGTAACCAGGGAGGTGTTTTGTGATGAGCAGATTGACGACGGTGTTTTTATGTATTTTAGTTTTGTGCGGCTGTAGCAGCATTGACGGAAAATTGAGTGAATCGGAAAAGATCACTATAATTGATATGGCGCGTTATACTATTACCAGGCAAAACAAAAAGTTCGTGACCGACCGGGAAGCGGCCAGGATCAATAAGGACATGCCGGAAGTCCGGATTCATTATACCGGTTCGCGGCGGGGAAAAATGTGGATAAGCTGGTCTCTGGACAAGAAGAAAATCAATTTGATTTACAGCGGCGAATTCCTGACAGACGGTGCGATGTGGCAGTTGGGGATAGCTAAATATAAATACGCGACCAGTAAAGAAAAAACTGATCCGTTCTATAAACGCCCGCAGGCAACGGCGGCGGATTTCGCGGATCTAAGGAAAAAAGACAAGACGGTTCCTGGTAAATAGCAGTTTCAAGCTTGTTGCCGCAGAAAAAGTATTATATTTTTTTCGTATGGAATTTGCATCTTCGGGAAATGCGTATATTGTACAATTCGCTGTTTGTAAACGGCTGTATCATAATTTAGATCAATTGGAATATTGAAAATACATATAAATTCAGGAGCGATATAAAAATGTACGCAATCATCAAAACCGGCGGGAAACAGTATAAAGTTAAGCAGGATGAAGTCCTTGCTATAGAAAAAATTGAAGGCGAAGCCGGGAGCAAATTGACTTTTGATGAAGTCCTTGCCGTCGGCGAAGAAGGCAAAAGCCTGAACGTAGGCGCTCCGCTTGTTGAAGGCGCTAAAGTCGAAGCTGAAATTGTAGAACAGTTTCGCGGCCCCAAGCTGATCGCTTTCAAAATGAAACGGCGCAAAGGCTATCGCCGCAAAATCGGGCATCGTCAAAACCTTACAAAAATAAAAATTTCTGCTATTAACTCATAATTACAGAAATAATTCCGCCGCAATCGCGGCTAAATGTGTTTATATATGGTTCCGGTTAATAGCTGCGAACCATTTTTCTATATCTGAAAGACAAACGGCAAAGGGAGAAACAGTATGAAGTACGATGACAACGGGGCTTTGATACAGTGTGAACTGGAAGGGATCAAATTAATCAATCGCGGTAAAGTCCGGGATATCTATGATCTGGGAGACAGTCTCCTTTTTGTCGCAAGCGACCGTTTGAGTGCGTTTGACGTGGTTATGCCTAACGGTATTCCCTGCAAGGGGGAAGTGCTGACCAGGATTTCACTGTTCTGGTTTGAAATGATGAATTTCGTTGAAAACCATCTTATTTCCGCTGATGTATCCAGCCGTCCTGAACTGGCAAAATACGCTGATGCTCTTCAAGGCCGCTCGATGATCGTCAAAAAAGCAAAACCCCTGTCAGTGGAATGTATTGTCCGGGGATATCTTATCGGCAGCGGCTGGAAGGATTACCGGCAGACCGGTGAAGTTTCCGGCATCAAGCTGCGGAGCGGGTACCGGCAGGCGGAAAAACTTGATGGAACCTTGTTTACGCCTTCCACCAAAGCCGAACAGGGATTGCATGACGAAGCTATTTCTTTTGAGAAAGTCATTACTATTCTCGGCGAAGACCTGGCGAATGAAATTCGGGATCTTTCGATAAAAATTTACACGACGGCTCATGATTATGCCAGGGGCAGGGGGATTATTCTGGCTGATACCAAATTCGAGTTCGGCGTTTATGAGGGCAGGACAATTCTTATCGATGAAGTTCTGACTCCGGATTCAAGCCGTTTCTGGCCCGCGGATAAGTATCAAGTAGGCAGCAGTCCGGTAAGCCTGGATAAACAATATGTGCGTGATTACCTTGAAACCCTCGATTGGGGAAAAACGGCCCCCGGTCCCGTTCTCCCGAAAGAAGTCGTAGAGAAAACCACGGAAAAGTATCTGGAAGCATACCGCGCGATCACCGGGAAAGAGTTTTAGTACCCAAAACCTGAATAAGATGCCGCCCCTGTCTCCAGGGGCGTAATACGATAACGATTACGGCAGTGAAAAAGTAAATTCGCCATCCGGATTGTTATCGTATTTGCTTTTATAGGCTATATTCCCCAAAAAAAAATCTGTTTTTTTTATAAAAAGGTCTTGACAAGCGAGTAGACAAACGAATAGACTAAAGTATATAAAGGAATAAACATACGGTTGGCTGTGGAATAAAAAAAATGACAGTAGCGGTTATAGACAAAGCAGATTTGAAAAAGAATACCGGGATACCGATTTATCAACGCCTTGCTGAGCATATAATCGGCGGAATCAAATCGGGGAAATTGACTCCCGGCGACAGGCTGCCTACTGAACACAACCTCGCAAAACAACTCGGCGTTAACCGGCTTACCGTCAGGAAGTCCTATCAGTTGCTGGAAGGCCGGAATATGGTTGATCGCTGCCGCGGCACGGGAACGTTCATTTCAGAAACTTCTTGTTATCAATCGTTCTCTAATCACGCTGAAAAAACAATCTATTTCCTGATTCCGCATCCTGTGCATATAACGCTTCAGGATACTTCATCCGTCAGCGAACGCCAGATTTATTATGGCATGAGCATGGCGAATGATGGTAACTTAATTCAGCTTGTCCCCGTTTCCAAAAAACTGGAAAGCCCGTTAGTCCATATTGATTGGGAAACCGTTTTGCGGATCCCCGAAGGGGCAATGGTTTTGGTTGCCGGTATGTGGTACAAAAAATTATTGCCGTTCCTGCTGGAGCGTAAAGTGCGCGGCGTATTTTTAGATGATCAATATGGAGAAATTCAATACAAAGAGGAGCATGCGCGGCTTGTGGAAGCAAAATGGAATTTCATCACGCTTGACCGTTTGTCCGCAATGGAACAGGCCGTTGAGTATCTTTGCAACCTGAACCGGCGGCGAATTGCCGTCATCAAACAATATAAAAATGAGCCGTGCCACCCTTACCGCTTGGGAATGATTTCCGGCTATGAAAGATGTGGTTTGGACTATAACGACAAATTATACCATGAAATTGAACCGAATCTTTTGCCTTCGGAATTGGAAAATGAAATAGTTGATCTTTGGAAACGCACTGAATTTGACGCGCTTATTGTTGGCGGAGGCGGGCTTGTTAAACCAATCTATAAGGAGCTAACCACAAAATTTCAGTTACAGTTTCCTGATGATGTGGCGTTAATGTCTTTTTCTGATATTCCTTCTTATCTCGATTTTCCTGCCCCGGTAACGGCGATAGCTTTCCCAAACGTTAATGTTGGCCGGGAAACAGTTAAAATTCTTAATCGCCGAAAACCTGTTCCGGAAAAATCAATATTCCAGGCGACGATCATTGAACGCGAATCGACCCGGAAAGGCGCGGGAGCTTATGTGAACCATGCCTTTTTGCCGGAAATTTCAATAAATCCCAATTATATAATTAACTAAAAAAGAGGGCTGAAAAATGAACTCGACAAGAAAAAACTTCACACTCATTGAACTCCTCGTCGTGATCGCGATCATAGCGATTCTTGCATCAATGTTGCTACCGGCGCTGAATCAGGCCAGGGAAAAAGCAAAAGAAACCAGATGCTTGAGTAACTTGAAACAAATGGGACTGGGATTCCAAATGTATGTTCAAGATTACGATGAGTGGCTGCCATCTGTCTGTGAAGACGGGGAAGCGTCCATGTGGTATCGTTGCTGGTTCAGTACTATCAACCCTTATACCAATAAGCGTATATTTTCCTGTCCGGTGGCAACAGGCAGCTTCTCCTATACATCCTATACTGCCAATTTTCGCCTGTTAGGAAAAAGCGGCAGCAGCTATTCCCGGCATAAAATGACGCAGATTCATTCCAGCTATAAGGCCCTGATGCTTGCGGACAACGCCAACCGTAGCAACTATTGCATAGATTATACTTATTCTGGAAGTTACATTGATTACCGCCATACGCATAGTTGCAGCAATGTACTGTATGCGAGCGGCCACGTGAAAAGCAAAACTCGTCAAGATCTTGCTCCTGGCGGAAATTATACCACAGCCTTAATGGTCGGCTATTTCAATTAATTAGAAAAATATTTTTTGCAACTTGGCATTCTTGAATGCAGAGGATAAAGATATTTTTTTACTTAAAAACTGTCATTTATAAAAATAGGATGGGATAAATTTTATGGAAAAGTTGTTGCTGGACGAATTTACTCAGCCGGAAATTTCAGAAAGGATACGCAATTGCGATATTGCCTTTTTCCCAGTGGGAACTCAGGAAGGACACGGGCCGCTGATGCCGCTCGGTACGGATATGTATATTGCATCTGCGGTTGCCGCGATGACCGCGAGGGAAATGGGTGGTATCGCTTTGCACCCGCTTGCCTACAGTTTTACTGGAGCTACCAACGGCTATAGAGGTACGGTCTCGATTCCCATGTCCCTGGAAACAGAAGTTATCAAGGCAGTAATCAGAAATTTATGGGCACAAAAATTTCGTCGGATTTTTATTCTCAACGTTCACGGTCCTAATGATATTCCGATCAAGATGGCAATCCGGGAATTATTCGAATATAAAAAAATTATCGCGGCATACTATAATCCATATACATCGGTATCTGCCGCCGAATATAATTATGACGATTGTGCCAAGGAGACTGCCATGTGTCATGCGGCAATGAAAGTTTTAGGAAAAGAAGAATGCATTCCTCGCAACTCCGGCCAGGAAGATGTTCCATATCCACCGCTTAATCTTCCGGGGTTTGATAAGGAGGGACTTGTAACCGGGTTCCATTATAACCAGCTGTATCAGCATCAACCGCCACGAAAAGTAGATATCGCAACAGGCATGGTACTGCTGGAGTCGGCCGTAACCCAATTGATTGAGCTGCTGGAACAACTTAAAGAATATGTTACCTTTATCGAGAAAGGTGGAAATCATCCGTACTCAATCTGAAATGACTACTATGAAACTTATGGTGAAAAACCGAACGGAATTCGTAACCAACATGAGCAGGCTTGCTTTCTGGTATCTCGCGACAAAAACGGAAAACTGCGGCAATATCGAATTATTCAGATATGTGTTGAACGCCGAAACGCCGATTTACCGCTTGACCGAATTGTGGGACAGAGAACATCATCCTGCAATTTTATCATCCGACTGGCATAATTTGCGCTGGGAGAAAATCGTTGATAGACTTTACCAATTGCTTAAAACCAACCGGGATAATTTTGAAGACTGCGGCTACAGACTGCTGGAGCCGTTACTGTTGGGTCGGATAGAGCGGGATACTAATGATTGGCCATGGATCCCGTGCGGATATTGCCCCCAAAAACTGCCCGATGAAAATATTTTCGGCGCCTTTGCTTTTGAGGCCCGGGGAGCTTTAGGAAAATCTCCGACAAAGATAGAAATCCATATCGGAAACAACAAAATACCCAATTCTCCGTTTGCGGATATGAATAATCTCCAAAAGGAACTTTTGGCCTTGGTGGAATATGTTTTGAAAGAATATCCGGAATGTAAAATCATCGGCTGCAACAGTTGGTTGAACAGTCATGACCGTTTTACCGGCATATTTCCGCCGGGATGGGTTTCAAGGGAAGCGATTTTAATGCCTTCCAAAGTCGGCTACGGCTACAACTGGTGGGGACAATTCGTTTCCAGGACAGGTGGATTTAATTTCTGCAATGCCGAATTGATGCGCAAAACAGGGACTTTCCCGTTTCGGGCACTTGACGGATTTTGTATGCTTACGACACTATATATTCACCTTAAGTGCAATACTGCTCATTTAACGCTTGAATATTGAAATAATGCTGCTATATTATTTGCAACCCTAACTCAAGGAGGTTGCGGATGGCGCGAACCAAAGCCAGTATTGGAGAACTTCGAAACAGTG
>JBAYCO010000115.1:0-9492 GCA_041668685.1 Victivallaceae bacterium
ACAGCATGAGCCGGGTCGGGTCAAATACTTTCAGGATGATATTGCCGGGACTGGCCAGGTCGCCGGGATCGTCCATACGGTCGGAGATAACACCGTCCATCGGGCTTTGAATAGTCGCGTAAGATAAATTAGCCTTGGTCTGTAGCAACGCCTGCCGGGCCGCTTTTTCGCGTGCTCTTGCTGTCTGGAGAATTTCCTCCGCTTCTTCAAACGTTTTGCGGGGAATGACGTTCCTTTCCAGCAGCAGCTTCTGACGCCGGTAATTACGCTCAGCCTGCAAAAGCGCGGCTTCGGTAACGTTAAGCTGTTCCACCGCCTGCTGTTCCGCCGCTTTCAGGTCGCCGCTGTCGAGTTCGACCAGGGTTTCGCCTTTTTTCACTGAATCGCCGCTGCGGTGGGTTATATTGATGATCCGGGCCGTAATCCGGGGAGACAATTCTATTTCATCCCGGCTCCTGATCGTTCCCACAGTCCGGTATATTACCGGCGTTTCAGTCCGGGTTAATTTGAAAATTTTATGATCCTTTTTTTCTTCCGGCAAAGTCTTTTCTCCCGGAGCTATCATCCCGGAACGAAAAGTTCCCGTCTGGTATAATATGGCGGTCAGGATTATCAGCGCCGCGATTATGCCGAATGCGATCTTCAGTATTTTCTTCATATTTTAAATCTCCTCATTTATTTCTCACCTTATCTATTGCGGCTTTTATTCTTTTCGCGACAAGTTCATTGCCTTTTTTGTTAGGGTGGTTGTTGTCGCTCCAATACGGCGCGATGCCGTTGGGTTCTATATCCACCTGCATTACCGGTATGTAAACGCAACCGTAGCGGCGGGCAAATTCGAATTCCATTGCGGCTATGCCGCAGGCGTAATCTTCCAGCGGCAATCCGGACCGGGCGGTATCGATTTTCCGCTTCGGGTCATAATCCGCGCCGAAACACCCGGCGATAACGATCTTTATACCGGCGTCATGGGCGGTTTTTATCATGTATTCATAATCTTTTTTCAAATCGTCCAGACTTCGCTTCCGGCGCCAGTAATCATTGGCCCCAAGTTCAAAGACCAGGATGTCCGGACACAGTTCCATAACGTCTTTCGCAAAACGCTTCCGGCCGCCGCCGAGCGTATCGCCGCCAATCCCCCGGTTGATAATTTCACAATCGGGCAGCATTTGCACCAGCCAGTCGGAATAACGCCCGCCCGGTCCTCCGCAAGCCGTAAGACTATCGCCAAAACAAACTATCCGCATTTTTTCTCCTGAGTTGGATATTTTGCCGCTGTTGCAGCCGTTCATCACCGCGACCGCCAGAACGGCCGCCGATACTATTGAAAACCAAAACCGCATTTAGATGTCTCCCAATATTTTTCATTTTATGTTCAAAGTTAGACGTTCGATATTCAATGTTCATTTTTGGAATTTACCAGCATATATATAGTCGGGATCACCAACATGGTAAAGAACGTACTGGCGATGAGCCCGAAGATCAGAGCCCAGGCCAGGCCGGAAAAAATCGGGTCAAGCGTAATCGGCCAGGCTCCCAGCATCGTCGTCAGGGCGGTAAGCAAGATCGGGCGGAACCTGACCGCGCCGCTTTCGATGATCGCCTGCCGCAGGGTTTTACCCTGCCTGACCGCGTCCTGGATAAATTCGATAAGGACGATGCTGTTGCGGATAACTATGCCGCCGAGCGCGATCATTCCGATCATGCCGGTCGCGGTAAAAAATACCGGATCGGAAAATCCGGCCACTTCCCTGCCGCTTACCAGGTTCAACAGGTAAAAGCCCGGAGCAATGCCGATAATCGTCAACGGAATGGCGCACATTATGATCAAAGGCATAACAACGCTGTTAGTCTGGATTATCAGCAGCAGGAAAATCCCGATCATCGCGATCCCGAAAGCTATTCCCAAATCCCGGAACACCCGCAATGTGATCTGCCACTCGCCCTCCCCGGCCCATTCCGCCCTGACTCCTTCCGGCAGCGGAGAAGCTGCCAAGGTATCCCATATGGTTTTAAGGATCAGTTCACCCGGAGCCCGGCCGGCGCATTCGGCGGTGACAAAAACGACCCGTTCAAGGTTTTTGTGAAAAACCGGCTGTTCCGTTTCCCGGCTGACGAATCTTCCGAGTTCGGCAAGCTGCACCATTTTGCCGTCCATGCCTTTCAGGCTCAGGCGGCTGAGGCGGCCGGTATCGAAGCGGTCCTCATAAGGCAACTGCAAATAAGCGTAAAGCGGCGAACGTTCCCCCGGCATCCTGACCAACGCGGCTTTTTCCCCGTCCACGGCCGTTTTCAGGACGTCGCTTATCTGCGCCGGGGTAATCCCGTGCAGGGAAGCCTTGTCCCGGTTAATCTCAAATTCGAAGCGTTCATGCGGAGCTTCGGACATATCATCAATTTCAACAATATGTTCCGGGTCTGTAACACGAAGCCGGTCTTCCAGAATTTTTGCCCCGGCGATCAGTTCGCCGTATTTATGATCCGGCCTTCCATATACCTCGACCGTAATCGTCGAGAGCACGGGCGGACCGGGCGGAACTTCGACAATATTGACGACAGCGCCGTATTTTTCAGCTATTTCGCTTATCCGCTTGCGGATCCGCAGGGCGATGGAATGGCTTTGCTGACGGCGTCTGGTTTTATCCGCGAGGTTGATCCTTATATCTGCCTGATTGGAATCCCGGCGCATGCCGTAATGCCTGACCAGGCCGTTAAAGTCGATAGGGGCGTTAATTCCGGCATAAGCCTGATAATTGTCTACTTCATTGACCGTGGCGAGGTATTTTTCCAGTTCCCGTGCGACGCGGGCGGTTTTTTCAAGGCTGGTTCCTTCCGGCATATTTATAACCAGTTGCAGTTCGTTTTTATTGTCGAAAGGCAGCATTTTGAGCGGCACTTTCAGCAGCATCAGCAACGCCGAGGCAAACAGCAGAACCAGTACTCCGCCCAAAAGCAGCCAGGCGTTGCGTTTTTTCAGGAACGGCCTGATCAGGGCGGCGTAAAGTTTCTTTACCCATTCCGGGGTAACGTCGGCGTCGGGATCATCTCCCTTTTTAGCGTTTTTCGCCAGATTTTTGAGCAATTTCAGGGACAACCACGGAACGAAAGTCAGGGCGCAGACGGTTGAAAAAGTAACCGTCAGCGGGACGTTTATCGCCATCGGCCCCATGTACGGCCCCATCATCCCGGTTATGAAGAACATCGGGGTAAACGACACGATTATCGCCAGCGTGGACATTATCACCGGCGGGATAACTTCCTTCACCGCGGCCAAAGTCGCGTGGAAAGGGTCCAGAAGCCCCATACGGATATGCCGCTGGATATTGTCGACGTTGGTTATCGGGTCGTCAACCACCAGCCCCAGGCTGAGGATCAGGGCGAAAAGCGTCACCCGGTTTATCGTAAAGCCGGAAATATAATTGACAAAAAGCGCCAGCGCGAAACTTACCGGCACGGCCAGCCCGACGACCATTCCCTCACGCCAGCCCATGGTCAGGGCGATAAGTATTACCACGGTCAGGATAGCGAAAAGCATGCTGGAAATCAAGTCATTGACTTTGTCATTGGCGGTCTGTCCGTAATCGCGCGAAACAATCATCCGTACATCATCCGGCAGGACTTTCCGGCGCAGTTTTTCCGCGGAATCGATAATGTCCTGCGCCACCGCCACGGCATTGGTGCCTTTCTTTTTGCTGAAAGCCAGCGTTACCGCCGGATAAGTTCTGTTTCCGTTTTTTTTGAAGGATTTTGAGGCGGGTCCGAAACCTATATTAACGTAAGTACGCTGTTCCTCCGGCCCGTCGCTTACTTTGGCGACGTCTTCGAGCCGGACGATCCGCCCGTCATTGGCGCTGATAACAGTTTTCCGTATCAGTTCCGCGTCTTCCAGTCCGGGCGTAGTAAGTATTTCCGCTTCTTTGCCGTTCAGCATGGTTTTCCCGACCGTACTCACTATATTATTGCGGGTCAACGCCTCCCGGATGTCACTGAAACTTATCTTTCTGGCGGCAAGGTCCTCGATATCCGGTTCGATGGAAATCTCCCGCCGGTATCCCCCGAAAATTTCCGTCATTGAAATGTCGCGCAGCGAATCCAGCCGCGCCTTGAGTTCCTCCGCCATTCTCCTCAGTTCAAAAGCATCGCGTTCCGGCGAATAAAGCGTCAGCGACACAATCGGCACGTCGTCTATTTCCACCGGGTCTACCCGCCAGCCGGTAACGCCCTGCGGCACAAGTTGCAGGTTTTCCTCGATTTTATCGCGCACCTTGACCATGGCGTGGTCGCGATCCTCGCCCACATAAAAACGGACACTGACAAAAGCCGAATCCCGGCGGCTGATAGAATAAACATGTTCAACCCCGCCGATCTGCCATAAAAGGCGTTCAAGCGGAATGGAAACGAGTTGTTCGACCTCTTCCGGCGAATGCCCCGGAAACTCAACCATCACGTCAACCATCGGCACGACTATCTGCGGTTCTTCCTCGCGAGGGGTCATGACCACCGCCATCACTCCGAGGAGCACGGCAAGGGAAATAAAGATCATTGACAACGGCCCGGAAAGAAAAGTCCTGACGGTTTTTATTATCAGTCCCTGCTGTTCGTTATTCGGTTCCATAAATATTCCTCAAATCATCTTCTTCTAAAATAACCTTCTCCCGCTCATTATCAAATAATTTAAATAATTCAGCGACAAAATCCGGTTTAGAGATATAAAAACACTTTTTTGTCCCGATTTTGCGAAAATCTATTATTCCGGCCTCCGTCAGGATTTTCAAATGCTGGGAAAGGTTCGGCTGGGAAATATCGACCTCACGATTAGTCAGTGTCGCGCAACTTGGGCCTTTGAGCAGAAAACGCAGTATACGCAGCCGCGCCGGATGCGCTAAGGCTTTAAGCTGTTCCGCGATTTTTCGTTCGTTCGCCATTTTCACTTTTCCTCAAATTGACCTGTCCGCAGTAAAACCAGCGTACAGGCGTGAACGACTTTTATTCCGGCGTCCGTCAGCACGGTTTCCAAAGCGGGATTCTCACTTCCCGGATTGAATATGACGCGCGCCGGATTCAGTTTGAGTATGGCCGCTTCCCGGGCGGAAGAAATTTGAGCGCCCACATACATAGTCAGGGTGTCGATTCCCGATTTGATTTCGTCAAGGCCTTTTACCGCGGTCAAGCCGTGAATAACAGCGCCGGACGGGTTTACCGGAATAACTTCATAACCATATTCAAGCAGCATACCGACCGCCCGGTTTGAGTAACGCTCCGGTTTCGGTGACGCTCCAAGCACCGCAACTGTTTTATTTCTTCCCATAACTGTCTCCGCCAATCCATGAATATAATAAGATTATTATATAAGAATAATATTATATTTATAAAAGTCAAGCGTTTTTTATTAAAAAATTAAAAGCGTAAGAGGACTTGCGCACTCCAAAGCGCTTCGCGCAAATTCCATAAAACGTAATTTTCTTTTTTTAACGACTTTGTCAATCTGCGATATGGTGGTATATTTTCCGCATGAAGAAATCATTGTCACATTTGCCGAAATACAAAAAAGATGAACTCATGGCGGTTACCGAAATCATTACCGAAATGATCGACGCCGAATTCATTATCCTGTTCGGCAGTTACGCCCGCGGCGATTGGGTCGAAGACAAATACGTCGGCGACGACGGCATTCTTTACGAATACAAAAGCGATTATGACCTGCTTATCATCGTAAAAGACCTTGCGAAATACAGATACAAAGGCTATCGTGATAAAATTACCGGTAAAATTCTCAGAATGCTGCATCGTGATATTTATCTCAGTATTATCATGCACAGCGTCGATGAAGTTAAAGCGGCGATAAAACGCGGAAATTACTTTTTCTGCGACATTAAAAAAGAAGGAATACTACTGCATTCGTCCAGGCGTTTCCGGCTTCCCGTAGTGAAAGAACTCAACCCTAAACAGCGCCTGAATAATGCCAAAAGAAATTTTCAGGACTGGTTTGAAAGCGCGAATGATTTTTATTGTTCTTACAGAGACGACCTTAAAGCGAATCGTTTAAAATTAGCTGCATTTGATCTTCATCAGGCGACGGAACATTCTTATCATACGGTTGTATTGGTATTTACCGGCTACAAACCCAAACTGCATGATCTTGAAATCCTTGGGATACAGGTTGACCGTCTCAGCCCTGAATTCAAGGAGATTTTTCTGAAGAATACGGATGAGGAAAAACGGCTTTTCAAGTTGCTGAAGCAAGCCTATGTCCGAGCCAGATACGACATGGGTTACAAAATCACCGAAGAAGAGCTCGAATATCTCGCAGAACGCGTAAAATTGCTTCAGACAATTACTGAAAGAGTCTGTAAAGAAAAAATAAAAAGCCTTGAGACATGTTCGTAGCCCCGCTTTCAGGCGACAATGTATTTTCACGTTTCGGCGAATTTTCCCGCGCTGCGAACGTTGAAATAACATAAAAAATTTGCACATAGCGTATTTATTGGGTATTTTATACTGTTTCAGGTTGAATTATTAATTTTTTATTTGTTCGAAAAACGGTGTAGCCGCCCCTGTCCCCAGGGGCGCAGTTGAGTGACGCACGGCCAGGGACAGCCGTGGCCACACCGGAGGACATAGATATTGTGGAAAAGGTGTAGCCGCCCCTGTCTCCAGGGGCGCAGGGAGCGTTGCATAAGTGTTAAACTCTGAAATTTCATTAACGTATCCTGCTCCCCTATGGGCATATGCGTTAACTTAAGATATAAGCCGGCAATCAGAACGCATAACAAGTAGGCCGGCTTTCGATGAAAGCGGCAATGAACGACATTATATGGCCTGACGACGTTGCATGTCGCCGGTCTCATCGAGACGCGGCGCTACTTCAAGTCGCAAATTAAGTATAAGGCAAAAATCTGAAATTCAGCCTGAAACAGTATAATTCATTGGTAAATATACTTAATTATTGGATATTCCTTGTTCGATATTGGATATAAAAAAAATTTATAATCGCTTAAGTTGACGCATATGCCCTATGGGGAGTTTACCACGTCCTCTGGGCGGGGATATTTATTTATAAAACAAACCTTAAACCGGGAGAAACAAAATGAAAAAGAGATCGCTTGCAGTTTACAGTTGCACCTTGGCGCTTTTACTGGCTTTCGCCGCCGTAAGCTTCGGACAGAAACTTGAAACCGTGAAACTTCCCAAGCCGCAGACGGACAGCGGAAAAACCCTGATGGAGGCTTTAAAGAACAGAAAAAGCAGCCGCGTATTCAGTAATAAAAAACTTTCTCCACAAATTCTTTCCAACCTGCTCTGGGCGGCGTTCGGCATCAACCGTCCCGACGGCAAACGCACTGCCCCGACAGCAAAAAACTGGCAGGAAATCGATATTTACGTCGCGCTCGAAGAAGGTGTTTACCTTTATGACGCGCAGGCAAATGCCCTGAAACCGGTTCTGGGCAAAGACATCAGGGCCGCCGCGGGACGACAGAAATTCACACAGGACGCCCCGGTAAACCTGATTTTCGTTGCCGATTTCAACCGCATGCGGGGAGCAGACAGGGCTTCCATGAACTTTTATTCCGCCACCGATACCGGCTTCATAAGCCAGAACGTTTATCTTTTCTGCGCTTCGGAAGGACTTGCCACAGTCGTCCTCGGCTACGTCAATCGTTCCGCGCTGGGTAAACTTTTGAACCTGAGATCCGATCAGCATGTTATCCTGTCGCAACCGGTTGGATACCCCGGAAAATAAGTTCATAAATTCCTATATTATTAATATTCAAGCTGAAAGCAAAATATATAAAAAGTTTTTTTGCAATTTTTGTTGCTTTTATGGGATTTTGTGTTAAATTACATTAATAGATTCTTTTTTTGAGCAGAAAACTGCGGAATGGAATCAAGATTAATTAATAAGAAGAGGTACGTTATGAGTACTGGAACAGTAAAGTGGTTCAATTCAGCCAAAGGGTTTGGATTTATCACTCCAGAAGAAGGGGACAAAGATTTGTTTGTGCATCACTCAGAAATCAAAGTTTCCGGGTATGCAACACTTGAAGAAGGACAAAAAGTGGAATATGAAGTCGGCGAAGGCCCCAAAGGACCTTGCGCGAAAAACGTTATTCCACAATAACGATAACAGGTCTCAAGAGAGCAGGTCAAACGCCTGCTCTTTTTTTTTGCAGCGTAACACGGCCGGAAACAGCCGTAATGGACAGGCATGCCCGCAAGTTATTATTATTTCACGCCGTGTGCAAGTTTTTTTTATTGTGTCTGCCGAGATACGATTTGTTTTCGAATACTGCCGCATTACACATTTCCTGGAAGGCGAGTGTCCCCACGAGCCGAGATACGTTAACCGTTTGCGGCTCGACAGAGTCTCGCCCTCCATTGAATTTCCTTTCCGAGGTTAAAATGTCGAAAAAAAACTTGCACACGGCGTTATTTCGGCACAAAAAAAGACAAGTTCCAGACCTTATCGGAAACTTGTCTTTTTTCGTATATTGAAACAGATGTTTCAGGATGATGCTATTCCATTGAAATAGCTTCTGCCGGGCATTCGCCGACGCAGGCGCCGCAATCAATGCAGTCATCTGAATTTACTACTGCGACATTACCATCCATTGAAATAGCTTCTACCGGACACGCGTCCACACATGATTCGCAACCAGTGCAAGTGTCTTTATCTACTACTGCAGCCATCTTACTGTCTCCTTGTTAAGTAATTAAAAAACATTTGCCGCCCGTGAATGAGCGGACAGTTTAATATAACTCCCTAAGATATTATTTCAATGTTCTCCGGCGAAAAAGATGCCAAAAAACCCCATATGGAAATCATATTACTATTTCACAAAAAGGAAAGCCAACACAGCGTCCTGCTCCGCCTCCGGGGCTCCCGTCCACAAAGCTTTTAAGCCCTTTCCGGCCTTGAATTCATCACTGCCGAACTCCTCGGTTATCGCCGGCAAAGCCCCTTCCCTCAGAATATTAGCTTCAACGCCCTGGCTCATTACCAGCCTGATAGTTCCGATAACCCGGTCGTCCCAGGAAAGTTTCCTTGGCAGGTCACGGGTAATCCGGCTGATCGCATCCTTAAGGAAAGGATTAGTCATTCTGGTCAACAGGTTTTCAGCGTAATTCCTGAACCCGGCCGGAGTGAATAATTCGTCAGCGCCCGCCCATTTTTTGCAGAGCGCGGCGCCGCATTCTCCAATAAAAGCCTTTTCCGCTTTTTCCATGAGTTCTTTTTCGGAACGCAGTTCGCTCATATATTCCCTGCCCTGCTGTTTACCCATAGTACCCAGCAGAAAATGAATCGCGTTATGCCCGTAAAGTTTAGCTTCCTCGAAAGGATAAAGCTCCTGCTTGGTGCTCAAATCCTGAACCTGCCGCTTTTCAATGCCGGGACATGACGAAATAAGGATTTTGTTGAACGCTTCAACCAGATGCCCGCGCCCGGCTCCGGGACAGAGTTCTTTCAAGCCAAGCTCACGGCACTCCTCCGCT
>JBAYCO010000116.1:0-9467 GCA_041668685.1 Victivallaceae bacterium
CAGCCGTTCCGGTTTGGGGGAAGAGGACGACGAATTCGATTTTTACGATTTTACCCGGGAACTGAACTGTTCCCTGCTTACGGTTTTTCCTGAACAGTGCCGGGAGCATCTCGAAAAATACGCCGGGGAAAAGGCGGCGGCGCGTTTCGGGAAGCAGCTTGGAACGTTTAAGGAACGCCTGTTTAAATTCATGGACGTTGCCGAAAGTTATCCGGCGGATGAAGCGCTTATCGCTGAATGTTTCCCGGCGGCGGCTCACCTGAAGTCAGATTTGCCGAAAGAAGCTTTGGAAGGCGGCATGGAAATACTTCGCGAAATGATCGCGCAGCAGTTGCGGCAGTGGCTGGATACCGGTTATGAAATAACTCTCCTTGGTCTTGATGAAAGCGCCGGACAGCACATTCGCAACTGGTGCGCCGAATTCAAGTTGGATTTTGACAGAATAAAGCTGGATACCTGTAAATTGCCGGGCGGAATGATCTTTCCCGGCGGGAAAATTGTTTTTCTGGTTGAACGGGAGCTTTTTACCGCCGATATTTTCCGCAGGAAATCTTCCCTGCCGCCGGCCAGGGAAAAAGAAAAAATCACAGCCGAGCAGGAAGCCGCTGTCTGCGCCGACCTGGATGAAGGCGATTACGCGGTACATCTGCTGCATGGCATCGGCCGGTTCAATGGTATTCAAGAAATAACTTTGCGGGGAGTTACCAGGGAAGTAATGGTTCTTGAATACCGTGACAACGCCCGGCTTTATGTTCCTCTGTACCAGGCCGGGCTGGTTTCCCGTTATATCGGTTCGCAAGCCAAGGTGTCGCTGGATAAACTCGGCGGCCGGCGGTGGCTGAATACCAAGATCGGAACCGCAAAGGCTATCCGGGATTTTGCCGCCGATTTGTTGCATTTTCAGGCCATGCGGAATACTTCTTCCGGAACCGCTTTCGGTAAAGATGCCCTGGAGCAGCGCATATTTGAGGATGCTTTTCCGTTTGAGCCCACCCCTGACCAGGCGCGCGCTATCGACGAAATAAAAACGGACATGCAGCAGACCAGGCCGATGGACCGTTTGTTGTGCGGAGACGTCGGTTATGGTAAAACAGAAGTGGCTATCAGGATGGCCTTCAAGGCGGTCAGCGCCGGATATCAGGTAATGTTCCTGGCGCCGACGACAATTCTGGTGCAGCAGCATTACTACAGTTTGCTGGAACGTTTTGCCGAATATCCCTACACCATAGAAATGCTCAGCCGTTTCAGGAGCAAGCCGGAACAAAAGGAAATACTGAAAAAATTAAAGAGCGGCGGTATTGACATTATTGTCGGAACCCACCGGCTGTTTCAGGATGACGTCCACTTCAGCAAGCTTGGCCTGGTTATCGTTGATGAAGAACAGCGTTTCGGGGTAAAGCATAAGGAAAAAATCAAACGTTTCAGGGCTTCCGTCGATGTTTTGACGATGTCGGCTACTCCTATTCCCCGGACTTTGTATATGGCGATGGTCGGAGCACGGGACCTGAGCACGATAATGACCGCTCCCGGCGCCCGGCTGCCGGTAAAAACCAGTGTAGCCCCGTACGATGAGAAATTTATTTGTGACTGCATCCTGAACGAAGTTAAACGCGGCGGCCAGGTTTTTTTCATTCACAACCGAGTACAGAGCATCGAGGGGGTATTTGAGAAATTCACGAAACTTTTGCCGGATGTGCGTTTTGCGATAGGACACGGCCAGATGCACGAAGAAGACCTCGAAGAAACCATGGCCCAGTTCCTGGCCGGGAAGACCGATGTCCTGATCTGTACGACCATTATTGAATCCGGTTTGGATATAGCGAACGCCAATACGATCATCATTGAACGCGCCGACCGTTTCGGGTTGGCGGAATTGTACCAGCTCCGAGGCAGGATAGGCCGTTGGAACCGACAGGCTTATGCATATCTGCTGCTTCCCAAACACAATGTTATCAGCTCTGACGCCAGGAAACGCCTGAGCGCGATCAGGCGTTATACTCACCTCGGCGCGGGTTTCCGTCTGGCTTTGCGGGACTTGGAAATCCGCGGCGCCGGAAACCTGTTGGGAGCGGAGCAGAGCGGACATATTAACGCGGTGGGATTTGACTTGTATTGTCAGTTGCTGCGCTCGGAAATAGCAGGAATGCAGGGGCAGGAAGTCGAATTTCTTCCGGAGGTCGATATAAATATAGACTTTATTCATTTTGCGCATGATGCTCCTGAAAATTCTCTTGCCGCCGGTTTTCCGCCTGAATTTATTCCAAGTGAAAGACTGCGTGTCGATGCTTATCGTCGCCTTGCCTCACTTAGTTCCGAGGAAAAGATCGCAGAGTTCACTGATGAACTCGAAGACCGTTTCGGAAACTTGCCGGAACCGGCGAAGAACATGCTTGACGTAACTCTGGTAAAAATCTTTGCCGCCAGGAAAGGTTATACCGCCGTACATGTGGAAAACGAAAAAGTTTCATTCAAAACTTCCCGGAAAGTTTACCGCAGAAACGGGGTACTGCCTGTAATAAACTACAAAAATCCGCCTGCGGTGCGTTTGAAAAACCTGTTGGACATAGCCCGTTTGCTTTGTCCGGTAGACGAAGTACATTGAACATCGAACATCGAACGTTCAACATCGAACATCGAATGAATTTTGAATTTGACAGACTCTGCGCAGGCTGAGCCTGAGCGTAGCGAAAAGCAATCATTTTTTTATTTTACATATTTTGTATTTATGTTTTTTCTTAACACTTAACACTTAACACTTAACACTTTTAAAATGTTTAAATTTATTTACTTTCTGTTTTGCTTGATTTTACTGTTTCTGACAGCCTGCGCGCCGGAAAAAAACGTAATTCCGGTTTTTGATGAACGAAACGCCTGGCGTCTGGCGGGTGAACTGGTTGCTTTCGGGCCGCGCAGTTCCGGAAGCGACGCAAATTTGAAGCAGGCGGAGTTCATCGCGAAAACCGCGGGAAGCTACGGGGCTTTGACTTCGCGTCAGGAATTCAAGCGAATGACCCCGGTTGGCTCACTGCAATTTGTTAACGTTGAAGCCGTAATTCCGGGGAAACGCAGTGATTTTATTATTATCGGCAGCCATTTCGATACGAAAAAACTGCCACCCGGAATAAAATTCGAGGGCGCTAACGACGGCGCTTCAAGCACCGCAGCGCTGCTGGAACTTATCCGGGCAGTAAAACATTCCGGGGCAAAGCCGGAATATACTTTGAAGTTCGTTTTCTTTGACGGCGAAGAATGTTTCAACGAATATTCCGATTTCGACGGGCTTTTCGGGAGCCGTTATTACGCCCGACAGCTTAGTTTGCAGAATCTGGCGCGTCAGTGCCGGGCGGTAATCATTCTGGATATGGTCGGGGACAAGGATTTGAACATAACCTTGCCGCTGAATTCCGACAAAAAGCTTTGCGATCTGCTTTTTAAAGCTGCCGCTGAAGCGGGATACAGGAAATATTTCGATTATTTTTCCAGTGAAATGCTTGATGACCATATACCTTTTAAAAAGCTGGGAATCCCGGTAATTGACATCATTGATTTTGAATTCGGGCCGGGTAATTCTTTTTGGCACACGTCCGAAGACAAGCTCAGTAATACATCTGCAGAAAGCCTTAAAATTGTCGGTCAAACTGTGCTGGAATTGCTTTTTTCTGAAAAAATCCGGAAAAAAATGTAAATTATTAGAAAAATCCGGAAAAAATTGTTTGCATTTGCATTTAGAGTGCAATATACTTATTCAACTCTTAATTGACAACCTCAAGGAGACAAATATGAACGGGTCAATGGTTCTCAGTGGTGTGGTAATGGTCGCCGCTCTCATCGGCATGATCATTTGTTCAAAGAAGCAAAAGACTAATCCCGGAGCGCAACCCATAGCGATCGCGTTGCTTATAGTTGTGATTATCAGCGGTATTTACATGCTGTATAAGAACAATATTTTCGGAAGCAGCAACGCAAGCATGATTGAGTCGGAAAATCATTTCTATGCGTCTCAGGGATATACGGTCGGTAAATTTATCGCCAAAAACATTCCCGGAGCGAAAGTGCTGGTTATTGAAAACGAAGATTTTGAAAAGAGCAAACGCGAACAGGCTTTCCTTGAAGCGCTTAAGGAAGGTATGGGCAAAAATAATGTCAAAGCTGTCGCGCTCCAGATTTTAAATAAACCCAAACGTCCCGCCGGAATGCCGGAAGATATGCCGATGATACCGGTCATGGAAATGATGACCAGCAAAGATTTCGACGCCACCATCAAAGCCAACAGCGACAGCAATGTCATAGTTTCCGTTATTGGTCTGCCGCGCGACGCCAGCAGTATGAAACTCTGGTCAATGTCCGCTTCAACCCGCCCGAAACTGATTCTTGTCGGCAGCGGCATGGGCGGTTCCGTCAAGATCGGTCCCGCAATCAAACAGGGTATGATCAGTGCGATTGTCACTATCAGTCCGAGCGCCAAATTTGACGACGAAGGCGCGCCTTCCGCATTCGAAGACGCTTTCAAAAAACGTTATATCCTGATCGACAAAGACAATGTTGATAAGAACAAAGGTTCTTTGTAATCGTCAGTTGATTCATGAAATAAAAAAAACCGAAGGATTTTTCCTTCGGTTTTTTTGTATATATAAACGATATTTTATCCGAAAATACCGGCCAAATCCAATTTAGAATTAACATCCAGCGCGATAAGGGTTTTTGTATATTTTATCCCTTCGATATCATGGGTCATGTGTTTCGCTACGATGTCAGAAAGTTGTTTGTTGTCTTTTGCGCGTATCATTGCGACCAGATCGTATTCTCCGGCTACAGTATAAACTTCAGTTATTCCGTTAATCTTTATCAGGCTTTCTACTACTGAATCGAGTTGAGAGCGTTTCGCATTGACCAGTACGATTCCAGTTACCATGGCGGACCTCCTTGTAAAAAATTAATACTTTCAAAGCTTAAATTACCCATACAATATGCAGGATAGAAGTCTAATGCAAATTGTTTTCTGATTTATATTCAAGTTTTAGGGGTTAAGTTTTAATGGTCAAGGATCAATTTTCAGCGGCGAAAAATTTTCTCCAGCGGGTGATTTTTTCGGCGGTATTCGCATCGACGGGGGCGCTTCTTAAGGAAACCGGCTTCAGGCAACTGTTTATAAATTTGTTCAGGCCGCCGTCCAATACCAGAATGTTGCTCAGTCCGTCCTGTTCCAGCAGCATTTGTCCCTGTACCGCGTGCGCCGCGCCGTCCGAATAAAGAACCACGGTTTGGTAAAGTTTCATTTTGCTTTTCAGTTCCGGGAGCTTTTCAAGCGGACAGCTCAGGGCGTTTTTTATGTGGAATTTTCCGAAGCTTTCCACGGGCCTGACATCGATCAGCAGGAGGTTTTTATCGGCGTTAATAATACGCTCCGCCAGTTCCATGGCGCTGATATGGTCTTTCCCTTTGGCTGCCCGGCTTAAACGTTCCGGCATGCCGGAACCGGATTGGGGAGCCGCAAAAATAAAAAGTGACGCGGCGGCCGCGATAAGCATAAGGCTGTAGGCTTTGAGGAAAGGACTGTTGAAATACCGGCCTTTGCCGAAGCGTTTCTTTTCGAGCAGTTCGGATCCCCAGAAACAGCATACCCCGATCAGTGTAAACAATGTAACAAAAAGCGGTCGGGATATTCCCAGGTCAGCATAGGCGGAGCGAACGCCGCAGCTTCCGATCTCCCGGATATTTCCGAGCAGCGGATAAAGTTCATTGTAAAGGATACTGCCGCCGATTGCGCCGCAAACAAAGAGCAGCGCGTCGATACTGCCTCCGGCGGTTCCGACTATTGCCGTCCCCGGACACCAGCCGCCCATGGCAAAGCCTATGCCTAAGAGCAGGCCCCCGGCGATCTGGACTAAATAAAGAGTTTTGAGCAGATAAACTGCGTCAGGTTGTATCAGGCCTAACCCGGTCAAAAAACCGAAACCGATAGCGGCGGTGATTACCGCCGAAAACATGACTTTAAGTACTTGCATGTCGCGGAAATAAAAAATGCCCGCGAGGCGTTTCGAATTCCCGAACCCGGCCTTTTCAAGGAACAGCCCGAAAAAGAAACCGATAATTCCGGCTGTAAACATAGCCGGGGCGGAAGCGAGATTTCCTTGTGAAAAAAATGTATTAATCATTCCATTGCCTCCTTACGAACCAGGCGGCCGCATAGCCGCCGATGAACAAACAGAGCATGAAGACCAGGCTTCCGGAAAGGAGCATGGCTCCTCCGGACAGCGCTTGCCCGGAAGTACAGCCGCTTGCCAGCCGGGCGGCAAATCCGGAAAATATCCCGCCGATAACCGCTAAAATCACGCGCAGCGATTTTGAAGCTTTTTTGCCTTTTATGAGCTGGAATTTCACTCTGCCTCCGGCCAGCGCCGAAAACATACCGCCGAGCAGGACGCCGCCAAGCATGAAGACCAGGTAATAATAAAGCGGCTCGGCTCCCCATTTGCCGAAATACGCCGAATTCGCGGTATGGGCTGGAGCCGCCAGTTTTTCGAGGAACGCTCCCAGGCGCGCCAATCCGCCGGAAGCGCCGAGCCCGACGCCGAGGATCATGTAGGACGCAAGCAGCGTTAAACCGAGAAATACTCCCGCAAGATACGGATTCATTAAGGGAGACGGATTTTTTTCTGTCTGTGGTGAACTGTTATTTTTCATTTCAGCACCCCGCGTCCTGAATTACTTTCTTTTCTTTTTGAGGAACTTTTTCCGGTTGTACGGGTTTTGCGGACGGAACCTGCCGTTTCACCGTACCGAAAGTCTTTTCCCAGTATTTTTCAACTCCGCCTTCAAGCGCTTTCAGTTTCCTGTTGACTTTACCGGAAAGTATTCCGGCGGCCAGCAGGGCGACCGTGCCATCCCGGTCAACGATTATCAGGGGCTTCCCTTCCGGGGCCGCTCCCTGTTCGAGCAGCTTTTTGAGTTCAAGGTTAACGGAGCCCGGAATATGGTAATCGTTAAACTGTTCCGCCGGGCGGACATCGATTATTTCCACAAAATCCGGCATGTCCTTGATCAGGCGGTTCAAGCCCTCAACTGTAATGAGTTCCGGCATGGCAGGCGTGATGGATTTTTCGCTTACGGCGGTAAAAGGACAAACCGCTCCGGCGTTGGCCGTTGGCAGTTTAGCCTGATCCCAGCCAGTCATTCCGCCCTGCATTATATTAACGTTTTTGAATCCCGAACGGGTCAGCAGTCCCGCCGCGATACCGGCGCGGTATCCGGTCCGGCAAATTGTTACCAGCGGCATTGCCGGGTCGAGTTTAGTTTTGGTATGAGCAAGGTTTTGAAGCGGCATATTTATCACATCGCCGACGCGCTGTTCTTCCCATTCGGATTTTTGTCTGACGTCAAGCAGCATCGGACCTTTGCCTTTAAGCTGCGAATAAATTTCATTTGGCGGGATCAGTTTGGTTGTAGTGATTTTCCCACCCGCTTTGCGCCAGGTTTCAAAGACGATGTATTCAGGTTTATAGCCGATGCGCTGTAAACGGTGTACGGCTTCCGCGACTTCTTCTTTTGAACCTGTAACGATCAGTTTAGCTTTCCACGGTGTTATGATTCCGACCCAGGTTGCGAGTTTGCCTGATTTTGGAATGTTTATCGAATTATCAATATGTCCGGCAGCGTATTCTTCAGCCGGGCGGACGTCGATAATATAAGTATTCGGGTTCTTGACGTCAATATCGGCAATCGCAAGTTCTTTGCCCGGCAGTTCTTTCCATTTGACCGGCGGCGGCCCCTGGCGGTTCAATTGCGCGTTATAAATGAAATATTGCGGGACATGGCCCAGGCTGTTGACGACTGCGGCAACGAATTCATTTTTTGATTTGTGTTGCAGATACGGGTTATTCCGCTTTTCAGCGCCGATGGTCGAAGACGGGCTTGCGCCGAGCTTGGAACCGCAGAGAGAACCCGCGCCGTGAGCCGGCAGGACAACGACGCCGTCATTCAGCAGCGCCAGTTTGCCGAACCATGAATCATACATCTTTGAAGCCAGTTCGACGGCGGAAACCTGCCCTTCGAGCAGGTCGGGGCGGCCGACGCTGTTCACGAACAAAGTATCGCCCGTGAAAATGATTTCCGGTTCTGCCGGTTTATTCGCGCCGTAAACCAGCGCGCACATGCCGTCGGGGGTATGTCCGGGAGTTTCGATGAATTTTACGGAGGCTTTTCCTATTTTGAGAGTATCTCCGTCTTTTACTCCGATATGTTTGTAAACGGCGCGGTTTGCTTTGTTGACGTATACGGGGCATCCCGTCTGTTGCGCCGGCTCAATATGCCCGGCGACAAAATCAGCGTGGGCATGAGTCAGGAAAACGCCCTTTATCCCGGCTTTTTCCTTTTTCGCGATTTCCCGGTAAATCCCCGTGTCGCGGCCGGGATCGATTACCAGGCATTCCCCGCCGCTGAGCAACATGTAGGAAAAATGGGAAAGCCGCGCGAGATTAAACTGGATTACCTTGAAATCCGGATATTGATATTCCTTGACTATCTGGTAATCCGCGCCTTTTTCAAGTTTTATACCGGAGTCAGGGCTGACCGTATCGCCGCTGACAACCGGAATAATAAACATCGCAAACAAACTGCCGAATAACGTTAAATACCGCATCTCTTCCTCCTCTTCTTTCCGTTGTTGCCGGTCTAACGACCGGCGCTCCCGGCTGTTAAATTTTAAAATTCGTAATTTGCAATTTTAATGTTTCTGAAAGCGTTTTATCCGCTTAATTTGTGCCGGAGTCTGCATTATCAGCAGACAGCAGGTCATATTATCGGCGAAAACCTGCATTCTGGTAATGCCCATATGAGCCGCGGAAAGGCGGTAAATTGCCGTCCAGTCAATAGGGCAGATAGTGTAAGGCGCCAATTTTTTCATTCCCAGGCGCTCATCCCAGATAGAGCTGGTCACCAGAACCTTGCCGTCGCCGGGTTCATAGTCTGTTACCGTAAGTTTGCCGGTTTTCGGGTCAACCGTTGCCTGCCGGGTAGTTTCGACCGCGTCTCCTTGGAAAAGATAGAGCCTGACGTTATCGGGGGGAGAGGCGTGAACGCGCATGGCTTCAGTGAATTGTTTGGCGCGCTTGAGACATTTCACAAGGTGTTCAAGGGCGATCTTACGCCTTTCTGTTGCGGTTTTGGCGTTCGGCAGGAGGATTTTCAGCATCTTGTCCTGGCTGGGGTCGGCCAGGCCCCATTTGTATTTTATCCATATCTGCGGATCGAAAATGTCCACGGCTTTTCCATCGGCATAAACAACTGAGCGGGTGCTGACCGGGGGCATCATTTGGTAATAGGTAGCCCAGGTGCCACATATCGCCGGAACGATTGTCGGGGTTCCCGGTTCTATTTTCATGCCTTTAACCATTTCCAGAACAGGGTTTTGTCAAAATTTTTCTACTTAATTTTTATTTATCTGCTTAAAAACTAATATTTTATGGAGA
>JBAYCO010000117.1:0-9436 GCA_041668685.1 Victivallaceae bacterium
CCGCCACAGATAAATACTTTCGGTTTCCAGCAGCACATCCCGGTCGCCGTCCCGGCCGTTCTCTTTCGCTAAAATATCCCTTATGTCCGATGATATTCCGGAAAGCCCCAGTACGCCGCTTTCCTGGTTAAGAAGCGCTTCGAGCCGTTCGCCGCTGCCGTTTTCGCTGGAGAGAAGACGCAACGTAACACCAGGGTCGAGGTCTCCGCACCGCGTACTCATCACCAATCCCTGAAGCGGTGAAAATCCCATCGTGTTGTCAATGGATTTACCGTTCCTTACCGCGCAGAGACTGGCTCCTCCGCTTCCCAGATGGCAGCTTACGGCATTGAATTTATCTGTCGGGATATTGAGGAAAGCTGCGGTTTCCTCTACTACGTACTGATGACTTGTTCCATGAAATCCGTATTTTCTTATTCCCATTTTTTTCGCCATCCTGAGCGGGATCGGGTAAATACCGGCATAATCCGGAATGCTTGAATGATAAGCGGTATCGAAAACCGCAACCTGGGGCAGCGACGGATATTTTTCAAAACAGGCCCTGATAAGCGCGGCCGCCGGCGGATTGTGCAACGGCGCCATTTCATTGAGACTTTCCAGTTCCTTCAGGGACTCAGGCGTCATAATTGCCGCGTCCTTAAATTTCTCGGCTCCATGCACCACCCGGTGCCCGACCACATCGGGGAAGAGTTCCGGGTCAGCCGTCAGTATCTTCATAATTTCCACAAAGGCCCGCTCATGGTTCTCCATTTTTGTTTCAACAACGTCCTCCCTGCCGTGCTGTCGATGGAATATCCTGGCAGGCTCACTTGTCCTGATGCCGACTCGCTGCGCCTCTCCTCCAGCTATGGCTTCGCCTTCCGGCAGCGCTATTATTTTGTATTTCAGGGAAGAACTCCCGCAGTTTAACACAAGCGCTTTCATTTAAACGGCCTCTGCTTAAATTTCATCGGAAGTCCATCCGAAAACCGGAATACCGATAAGGCCATGAACTATCGAAGCGGACCCGTAAACGCATTCCGATACTTTATTGAAATCAACGGACTCGTTAGAAGTGTGTGCTTCTTCTTCTTCTCCCGGACCGTAACCGATAACCGGAAGTCCGTATTCGGAGCGGATCATGCCTCCGGCCGTCCCCATACCTGGACGGGCAAGTTTCCATTTCCCGGTTTTAACTTCACAGGCGGCCGCGGCAAGAGACTGCCTCGCCCTTTCCATCAGCGGATTGAAAGGATCGGTCTGCCAGGCGTTAACCAGGTGTTTGACCAGGATCTTCCGACCACAGAAAAGTTTCTGTCTCTCTTCGACCACCATGGTTTCAAGCGCCAGAGCTTTCTGGGTCTTGAGCAACAGCCCGGCTTCATGTTTGAAATGTTCGGTCACGGCTTCCGGACTATCATCAGGATGGAGTTTTTTCTCCATATGGATCCTGGCGTGCCGCCAGCCGCCGGAAGAACTCAGTTCCGGTTCGAAGGACGCCAGCCCCTGGAAATCGACTTCTTCATGGCGGGGGTTATTTCCGGCGAATTCCCGGTAAATATTACGCGCCCCGTCGTCAACCTGGAACGGATCGCGGCCTTCGAGTTTTATGTCAAATTCGACCCGGCCGTCATGCCCGTAATAAAGACCGAGGTTCGTCGGTTCGCCGAGGATTACATAATCCGGTTTCAAACCGAGCGAAGGCAAAGTTTCCTTCAGCAGCATCCGCACGCCGACACTGCAGCCGTTTTCCTCCGCTACCGTAGCGGCCACCACCAGATTTCCTTTTAACGGCAGAAGACATCTTTTCAGAATTTCCCCCGTGTAAACCTGGGCGGCAAGTCCGCCTTTACAGTCCGACGCCCCGGCGCCGTAAATCCGGTCGCCGACGCAACGCGCCCTGAACGGTTCCGTATTTTCACAGCCGACCGAGTCCAAATGGGAATTAAGGACCACCGTGGGAGCTCCTTCAATGCCATTGATCACGCCGATAACGTTACCTGCTTCATCGCGATAGACTTTGTCAAAGCCGAGATTTTCCATTTCCACGTAGACAAGATCGGCAATGCGCTTTTCTTTCGTACTGGGACTGGGAGTTTCAATCAGCCTGGTAAGAAAGTCCCTGATTTCATCTTTCATCCCGTCAAGCCGGGTTCTGAGGATCGTATACATTTTAGCGTCTCCTTTTAAAGGTTTAATTTAAGGATCGAATTTCGTTCAACGTTTTCTGAAATAGCAATATTAATGCCAAATAAAGGTTTTTCAGCTCAATTATTTTTTTGACCACCTGCGGTCACTAAAAACCCTTGACTTTTCACTTAAAATATATTACATTATGAAATAGCTATATTTCAATATGAAGGACATTCAAAAATGAAAGCTTCCGACCTGGAACTGACGGAACTCATAGATTTCAAAGACGGTTTCCTGAACCTGCACGGCAGGCGGCTGGTCATTCACGATACCCATGCGGTAGCGCAGTTCAGAAAAGAGATAATCGAGAAATCAGGAGAAGAAATAGCCCGCAAAATATTGACTCGTTTCGGTTATTTTGAAGGCCAGGCCGACGCCGCGGCCATGCACCGGCTTTTCAAATGGGACAGCCCGGATGAATGGATCAAGGCCGGGGCGCGACTGCAGTCTCTCCAAGGCATGGCCAAAGCCAATTTCCTGAACATTGATTTTGACGCAACCGCGAAGAAATTCTACGGGGAATTGAAATGGTTTGAATCTGTGGAGGCGGAGGAACATTTAATAGAGCTGGGCCCTTCCAGAACACCAGTCTGTTGGATACTTTGCGGTTACATAAGCGGCTACGTTTCGTTCTGCGTCGGCAAGGATGTCTACTTTGTGGAAGAAAAGTGCAAAGGCCAGGGCGATAAAATTTGCCTTGTCATCGGCAGGGATATCGATTCATGGGGAAATAAAACCGCCGTGCATGCCGAATTTTTCAAAGGCGAAGACATCCTCGGTAAAGTCAGGGAGCTTACCGAAGAACTTGAGAAAAAGGACCAGAAACTTCTTGCCCAGCAGAAAAGAATTGAAAGCATAACCCCGAAACTGGCGGCTGAACACGTGGAAATACGCAGCGAATCGTTCCGCCGGGTGTTCGAATCAGCCGCCAAGGTCGCCCAGTTCGATACTTATGTACTAATCAGCGGGGAAAGCGGAACCGGCAAGGAAGTCCTGTCCCGTTTCATCCACCGCTCTTCCAACCGGGCATCCGGACCATTCGTGCCGATAAACTGCGGAGCTTTACCGGAAACCCTGCTTGAGGGTGAACTTTTCGGTTATAAAGCGGGAGCCTTTACCGGCGCCGTAAACGGGAAAAAAGGGCTTTTCGAGGAAGCGAACGACGGAATAATTTTCCTGGATGAAATCGGCGACATTTCTCCGGCCACGCAAGTAAAACTCCTGCGCGTAATTCAGGAACAGGAAATACTGAGACTTGGGGAAAATACGCCCAGGAAAATTAATGCCCGGGTTATCGCCGCCACCAACCGCAACATTCAAGACGAAGTAGCAAAAGGCGCTTTCAGAGAAGATTTATATTACCGCCTGGCTGTCGTGGAAATAGAAATGCCGCCCCTGAGAAAAAGAATGGAGGATATAGTTCCATTGGTCAGGTATTTTATAAAAAGACTTTCCAAAAAACTTAAAATTTCCAAACTCCATATTGACTCGACCTGCATCGAATACCTGACTTCCTACAACTGGCCCGGCAATATCAGAGAACTCGAAAACACGATTGAAAGGGCAGCGGTCTTTTCAAGGGACGGTATTATAACCGTATCCAGTCTACCGCAGAAAATAATAAACTATCATTCGCACCACATTACGGGCGGCAACTGGGAACAGTTAAGCCTGGCAGAAATTGAACAACAGCACATTCTCGCCGTCCTCGAAAAAAATAACGGCAATAAAACCAAAGCGGCGGAAGCGCTGGGAATAAGCCCCGTAACTTTATGGCGCAAACTCGCCGGATTCAAGAATGAAAAATGAAGAATACTTGAGTTTCTTTACTTGACAGCGTATTCAAGAGCAGGTAATGGTATTTGTTTTTTGTTTTCCCGTCACGGAGGACAAATTCAGGTATACTGTTTTAGGTTGGATTTTAAACTTTTATCTTGAACTTGACTGCGGCTCCAAGTAGCGCCGCGTCTCGATGAGACCGGCGGCATAAAACTTTGACAGGCCGTATAATGTTGCTCTTTGCCGCTTTCATCGAAAGCCGGCCTACTCGGTTGCAGTATAGATGTTAAATTTTCAGATTAATACAGTATAACTAATATATCAGGATTTATAATGAGAAACATAAGAATATTTTTATTCGGCTTCTTCCTGGCCGCCGCCCTGCCCGCTTTCGCGGTAAAGGTCGGCGACCAGGCGCCCGAATTGCAGATAGCCGCGTGGATAAAGAACGGCCCGGCGACAATCGCCGCAGGCAAAGGCAAAACTATTTACATCATAGAATTCTGGGCCACCGGCTGCAAACCCTGCCTGGCGGCCATGCCCAACCTGCATCAAATTCAGGAACAATACAAAAACCAGGGCGTCACCATTATCGGCATCAGTACGGAAACAGCGGATGTCGTCAGGAATTTCACGGCGGGAAAAGCAATAAATTACAAGATCGCTGTCGATGACAACCAAAAAACTTACAGGCGTTATATGTCGGGCAACGGCAATATCCCGGCGACATTCATTATCGATAAAAGCGGTACGGTAGCATGGATCGGGCACCCGCTCGATATTTCGCTGCCGCTCAAACGTATCGTTACCGGTAAATTCGATATCAAAAAAACCGCACAACGCCAGAAATCATACCGCCGAATACAACAGCTTTTCGCCGAAAAAAAGTATTCCGAGGCCCTGCAGATAACCGAAAGTGAGCTTAAAAGCGCCCCCGACAACGTCCAGCTCATCGCGCTCAAAGCGTTTATTTTTTTCCAATTGAATAAAAAAGACGAAGCCCTGGCGTTTATCGACAAGATATTAAAGACACACCCCATGAATATGGAGCTGTTCGAACTCAAGACCCATATTCTGAACCAGATGAAGAAATACAAGGAGCTCGACGTTTTTTACCTGGAATTCATAAACAACTGCAAGGACGAACCTCTGCTGCTCAACCAGCTTGCCCGTAAACTTCTCGGCACAAGATTCGGGGAAGCCAAGCTCATTCCGGCCCTGAAAGCGGCGGAACTGGCTTATTCAAGCCGGAAACTGAATAAGCTGCAGCGGGCGGAAATCGGTGAAACCTTAGCCCGGATATACTACATGATCGGGCGTATTGACCGGGCCGCCAAAATCCAGAATATCGTTTACCGCATTTTGAAAAACAACAAGAAACCCCGTTTTGTTTATGCCCTGCGTATTCTGGAATATTATCAGCAGGCACACAAACTGGGACAGGGACAGCAGATCAAATGAAAAAATATTTATTCGGCCCGGTGGCTTCGCGCCGCCTGGGAATTTCGCTCGGCATCGACCTCGTACCATTCAAGACCTGCTCGATAAACTGCGTTTACTGCGAATCCGGAGTCACCACCAATCTAACCTGCGCCCGCCGGGAATACGTTCCAGTAGATGAAGTCATTCGCCAGCTTGACGAATTTCTTTCAACCTCCCCGGAAATCGATTATCTGACCTTTTCCGGGGCCGGGGAACCGACTTTGAACTCAGGAATCGGGAAAGTGATCGAATTTCTTAAAAGCAAATATCCGCAATACCGGATATGCCTGCTTAGCAACGGCACTTTATTCAGCGATCCTGAATTATTAACGGAAATAGCCGGGGTGGATTTGTGCATTCCATCCCTGGACGCCTCAAACGAGGATGAATTCAAAATTATCAACCGCCCCTCCCCTGAACTTGACTTTACGACCTACGTCAATGCCTTGATAAAATACTGCCGCGAAACCCAAGCGGAAATCTGGCTGGAACTTTTTATCGTCCCCGGCAAAAACGATTCCGACGCTTCGATCCGGCGTTTCGCCGACATAGTGAAACAGGCCAAACCGGATAAAGTCCAGTTGAATACGCTTGACCGCCCCGGCACGGTGGACTGGATAAAACCGTCATCCGGGGAAAACACCATGCGTTTTGTCCGTGCGCTGGAGCCGTTCGTTCCGGTAGAAGCGGTCGGTCCTTTCAAATACAAAAGCCCTGCTCTTCAAAAACAACTGAAAGCGGAGGAAACTGACAAACTGATAATTGACCTGATCTCACGCCGCCCCTCAACTTTATCTGACATGAGCGAAACTTTCGGGATTTCAGAAAAAGCGCTCCGGGAACGTATAAGCGCGTTACTGAAAGCCGGGCGAATAAAATCGGAAACCAACCCGCGCGGCGAGTTTTTTTCAGTAACGGAAGCGTAAGAGGAGCAGCCTGCTCCGCGGCAAGGCTACAACAAACCGTTTATAACGAAGGCCTTTACCCTATATCATCATGATAGCTTTGCAGGCTTTTAACACTTGGCGCTTTTTCTTTGCAGGCAACAATACTTTTTGCTGTCGCAAGAGCCGCCGCAACCGTTGTCATATACGGGATCTTATAACGGATCGCGGTTTTCCTGATATAGGAATCATCAGCCTGACTGGTTTTTCCTTTGGGAGTATTTATAACCAACTGGATCTTTCCGTCTGTGATGGCGTCAGCGATATTCGGTCTTTTTTCGCTGAGTTTATTGATCCTTTCCGCTTTTACGCCATTATTTTCCAGGAATACGCGAGTCCCTTCAGTTGCTAAAATAGCAAATCCAAGTTTGCTGAAACTTTTTGCCACTTCAATTACTTGCGGAGTTTTGTCGCGGTCGGCAATTGTCATTAACACGGCGCCGGTCAGCGGCAAACAGCTTTTTGCTGCATCCTGCGCCTTATAAAACGCCAGTTCATAAGAATCAGCCAAGCCAAGGACTTCGCCGGTAGAACGCATTTCCGGGCCCAGTACCGGATCAACTTCCGGGAAGAAATAAAACGGAAATACAGACTCCTTCACGCCGTAATGCGGAATATCCTTGTTTTCGAGGTTCAACTCGTTTATTTTCCTGCCGAGCATTACCTGGGTTGCAATCCTTGCCATAGATAAACCGCATACTTTACTGACAAGCGGAACCGTGCGGCTTGCGCGGGGATTGGCTTCGAGAATATATACTTTATCATTACAAATAGCATATTGAATGTTCATCAAACCGACGACTCCCATTTCAATAGCAATTTTCCGTGTATAATCGCAAATGGTGTCAATGTGCTTCCGGGGAATTGTTACGGGCGGAATTACACAGGCGGAATCACCGGAGTGAATACCTGCTTCTTCAATATGTTCCATCACCGCCGGTACGAATGCATCCGTTCCGTCGGAAATGGCGTCCGCCTCAGCCTCTATCGCATTTTCCAGGAATTTGTCAATAAGGATCGGCCGTTCAGGAGATACGTCGACCGCGGCCTGGACATAATGTTTAAGCATATTTTCATCATAGACAATTTTCATAGCCCTGCCGCCAAGGACAAATGACGGCCTGACCATAAGCGGGTATCCGATTTCGGAAGCGATCTTCAACGCCTGTTCAAGGTTGCTTGCCATGCCGCTTTGGGCCTGGGGAATGTTTAAACGCTCCATAATATTGCGGAAACGGTCACGGTCTTCCGCCAATTCAATCGTTTCCGGAGACGTACCGATTATTTTAACCCCAGCTGATTTTAACTGGGCCGCAATATTGAGCGGCGTTTGGCCTCCGAACTGACAGATAACGCCATCCGGTTTTTCTTTTTCGTAAATGCTTAGAACATCTTCAACAGTCAATGGTTCAAAGTAGAGCTTATTGGACGTATCATAGTCTGTTGATACAGTTTCCGGATTGCAGTTGACCATAATGGATTCAATGCCTTCGTCACGCAGGGCAAATGCCGCGTGTACGCAGCAATAATCAAATTCAATTCCCTGCCCGATCCGGTTCGGCCCGCCGCCGAGAACCATGACTTTTTTGTTTGGACTGACATCGGTCGCGTCAGGTTTTACGTAAGTTGAATAGTAATATGCCGCATCTTCAACGCCGCTGACAGGGACGGGGTACCAGCCCTCGTTAATGCCAAGATTCTGCCTGGCGGCCCGAATTTCACTTTCCGTTTTTTTCAGCAGTTTCGCGAGGTAGCAATCGGCAAAACCGTCTTTTTTGGCTTTGATCAGCAATTCATCAGGAACTTTGCCGCCTTTGTATCTTATGATTTCTTCCTCAAAGTCAACGAGCTCTTTCATTTGCTCAATAAACCAGATTTTGATATAAGTTTTTTCAAAGAGCTCCTGCGGCGTCGCTCCCTTCCGCAGCGCTTCATACATGATAAACTGGCGCTCACTGGACGGTTCATTCAGCAGATCCATCAGTTCCGCAAGCGATTTTTTATTATAATCTTTGGCAAAACCCAAACCATATCTTCCGTCCTCACGTGACCGGATTGCTTTTTGGAACGCTTCTTTATAGGTTTTGCCTATGCTCATGACCTCACCGACGGCGCGCATTTGCGTTCCCAGTTTGTCTTCCAGTCCTTCAAACTTTTCAAATGCCCAACGTGAAAATTTCACAACCACATAGTCGCCGGACGGCGTATATTTGTCCAAAGTTCCGTCACGCCAATATGGAATCTCATCCAATGTCAACCCGCCCGCCAATAATGATGAAACATAAGCGATTGGGAAACCGGTGGCTTTTGACGCCAATGCGGACGAGCGCGAGGTTCTGGGGTTAATCTCAATGACTACCACGCGATCGGTTTCCGGATCGTGGGCAAATTGAACGTTAGTACCGCCAATAACCTGGATTGCTTCGACAATATCATAGGAATATTTCTGAAGTCTCTGTTGTAATTCCTCCGAAATTGTCAACATCGGAGCGGTGCAGTAGCTGTCTCCGGTATGGACTCCCATTGCGTCGACATTTTCAATAAAACAAACCGTAATCATCTGGTTCTTGCTGTCCCTGACAACTTCCAGCTCCAGTTCCTCCCAGCCCAGGACAGATTCTTCAACCAGGATCTGGTTGACCATGCTGGCGCTCAATCCCCGCTTGGCCAGGGATTCGAATTCTTCAAGGTTATATGCGAAACCGCCGCCGGTTCCCCCCATGGTGTACGCAGGCCGGACAACGCAGGGCAAACCTATCCGTTGAATACTGTCCATCGCTTCTTCCAGGCTGTTGGCTATTTCGCTTTTGGCCATTTCAATACCAAGTTTATTCATGGTGTCCTTGAAGGCCTGGCGGTCTTCTCCGCGTTTGATGGCATCAACTTGAACGCCGATGATTTTAACATTGTATTTATCCAAAATCCCGGCGTCATACAATTCTGAAGACAGGTTCAATCCGGTCTGTCCTCCAAGGTTCGGCAATAGCGCATCCGGACGTTCTTTGGCTATAATATCTTCAACGGATTTCAACGTCAGGGGTTCAATGTAGGTAACATCC
>JBAYCO010000118.1:0-9399 GCA_041668685.1 Victivallaceae bacterium
ACAACTACATTTACCGCCGCCCTGGCCGCTTTTTACCAGAAGATACCGGTTGCTCATGTTGAAGCCGGTTTGCGTACCGGCAACATATATTCTCCGTGGCCGGAAGAAGCTAACCGGCAGTTAACGTCACGAATAACGACATTTAACTTCGCCCCGACAAATCTCAGCCGGCAAAACCTGCTGAAAAGCAACATCAGGGAAAAGTCTATTTGCGTTACCGGCAATACGGTGATCGACGCTTTGCTGATGCTTGCGGACAAAATCACGCAGTCCGGGGAATTGCAGGCCGGGCTGAACCGGCAGCTTTCGGAATTCGGTTACTGCCCCTGCGAACAGCGTAAGTTTGTCCTGATAACCGGTCATCGGCGGGAAAATTTCGGAGAAGGTTTCCTGAATATTTGCAAGGCCGTTAAAACTCTGGCGGAAAGAAATCCAGAAGTCGATTTCGTCTATCCTGTTCATTTGAACCCGAACGTCAGGAAACCCGTTAACGATATCTTGTCGAATACAAAAAACATATATCTTATCGAACCTTTGGAATATGAACCTTTTGTTTTCCTGATGCACAAAAGTTATATTATCCTGACCGACAGCGGCGGAATCCAGGAGGAGGCGCCCAGCCTGGGAAAACCTGTGCTGGTAATGCGCGACACAACCGAAAGGCCGGAAGCTGTTGACGCCGGTACGGTCAAACTGGTTGGCACGGATGTTGAAAAAATAATAAATGAAACCCAGAATTTAATAAGCAGTGAAGAAAAATATGCTGCCATGGCGAGGGCCCATAATCCATACGGAGACGGCAAAGCCTGTGAACGGATCATAAATTTTGTTAAAAGAGAATTATAATTACTCAAAGGAGGCTGGTATGAATGTATATGAAAAAAGGATTAAGCTTGTAGATGATTATTTTGACAAGCTGAAGTTGGATAAGGACATATGCGACTATTACCGGGACAAAAATATTCTGGTTGTCGGCGGGGCCGGGGCTATCGGAAGCAATTTAGTAATAGCCTTGTCCAGGCTGGTCGGCGACAAGGGAAAAATAATAATTCTGGACAATCTGTCGTCCATCAAGGTCAAGGATCCCTGGAACGTCACTCCTCTGCGCAATATTATGTTTGTCGAAGGCGACGTCAGAAATGATATAGACCTCAAGCGGGTGTTCAAGGAAAACATCTGTATGGTTTTTCACCTTGCGGCCTTTTTCGCCAATCAAAATTCTGTTGATTACCCGGAAATTTCCGCCGAGGTGGATATTATAGGGCAAATAAAGCTTCTCGAATATTCACGGCTGGCAAAGATAGAAAGGTTTATATATGCCTCCAGCGGATGCGCGATTTACGGGTCGTTCCCCAAACTTCCGCTTAGCGAGGATTTTATCTCAATGCACTTGACCACTCCGTATCAAATCAACAAAATGACCGGCGAGATGTACTGTAATTTTTATGCCCATCATTATGATATGAATATCGTAAACTGCCGTTTCTTCAATTCTTACGGGCCGGGAGAAGTTCCCGGTCAATACCGGAATGTAATTCCCAACTTTATTTACTGGGCAATGTTGGGGAAATCTTTGCCGATTACGGGAACCGGTGAAGAAACCAGAGACTTCACGTATGTATTGGACCTTGTGCAGGGACTGGTAAAAGCCGGTTATTATAAAGATGCTGTCGGGGAAAATTTCAACCTGGCCGCCGGACGCGAAATCAGCATCAGGGATATGGCCGCGCTGGTAAATGAGACCACCGGAAACGCTGAACCTTTGAACTATATGCCGAGAAGAAAATGGGATACCAAGCCGAGACTGCTTGCGTCAATAGAAAAGGCGGAGAAACTCATAAGGTACAAACCATGTGTTGATTTTAAGGAAGGCTTCGCGCATAATATTGAATGGTTTAAAGACAATTGGGCAAAAATAGAAGCCTTTGCGGACTTTCCGCCGGGAATGAGCAGTGCGGTCAGGGATAAATGAGGATTAGTTGATGCCGGGAAAAGAAAAAAGAAAATCGCGGGAAAAAAGTATTCTGGTAATAACTGAACGTTTTCATCCCGAAGAATTCGGTATAAACGAACTTGCGCTCTACTGGAAGCAGAAGGGATATAACGTATATGTACTTACCCAGGCTCCGAGCTATCCTTTCGACAAAGTTTATAGCGATTATAAAAACAGATTGTTTCATAAGGAAGTCTGGGAAGGAATAGTCATTTACCGCATATTCACCGTTTTGGGATATAAGAAAAATGTCCTCTTGAAAATATGGCATTATATCCAGTTTGCGCTTCTTTCCTCAATAGTGTCTCTGTTTATTTTTCCTAAATTCAGCCGGATATTTGTCTACCAGGTCGGGCCGTTAACCCAGATAGTGCCGGGGATCGTGCTTAAACTTTTATTCAGGAAAAAGCTTTATCTATGGGTTCTGGATTTATGGCCTGAATCAGTCTTCGCTTATGGATTCAAGTCCGGCGGATTATCATCTTTGTTATTAAATACCTTTGTTAAAACAAGTTATTTTTTCACTGATACTGTTTTCGTATCGTGCCGGGGATTTATTGATAAAATAAAAGCCACAAATCCCGGAACTGAAATCGTGTTCGCTTCCCAATGGGCTCCGCTCAATTTATGCCTTACCGATACGGCGCCGAAAAGCGAACTCAAAGGCCGCTTTAATTTTACATTTGCGGGCAACGTGGGAAAAGTTCAAAACCTTGAAAATGTGATCAGGGGATTTGCTTTAACTCCGAAAAGTGACAATGTCCGGTTGAATATCGTCGGCGATGGTTCCAATCTCTCCAGCTTGCAGGCTCTGGTTGAGGACGAAAAAATAGATAATGTCGTTTTTCATGGGAGAAGGCCCGTAACAGAAATGCCGGAATGGTTTGAAGGAAGTCATGTTTTAATCATTTCACTGATTGATAAACCTATTTTCTCGCTTACCGTGCCGGCCAAATTTCAGGCCTATCTTACCGCGGACAAACCTATATTCTGTATAATGAACGGAGAAGTTGCCGAAACGGTCGAAAAACATAAGATCGGGATAGTCTCCAAGCCTGATGATATCGGGGATATAAAAAAGGGATTTGAACATTTTATAAATTTGGATGAAGCGAGTTTCAGAGGCATTGAAAAGAATATGAAAAAGCTGCTTGAGGAAGATTATGATTTTGATAAAATAATGGAAACCTTTACAAGCAAAATATTTCCGGACGTGCCGTTTAGTGCGTGAAACAATGAAAAATAAAGTCAATAAAACCGTAATATATCTTGTCCTGATAGTGGCCTTGGCCGGCGCGCTTCGGGTTGCCAGGGCATTGCAGGAAGAAAGATACAGCACTGATGCGTGTTTTTATTTCCGGATTGCGAAAGATTGGGCGCGTTACGGCGCTGCTTACGTATATTTGTACGATGCGGACCATACTCCGCCGCTGTTGCCGTGGACAATGGCGCTCAGTTATGATTTTGGCCTTACCCCGGAATATACTGCTCTTGGCCTGGGGATATTGTTTGGCATGCTTATGCCGCTGGGAGCTTTCTGGATCGCGCTTAACCTGTTTCCGGAACCTTTGGAGGGGAATCGGGATTTCCTTATCGGCGGCCGTTATGCTTATGCGCTGCTGGCGGCTTTCCTGGTGGCGGTTCATCCGTTTTTTATCAGGATAAGCGTCAGTTGCCTGCGGGAGATATTTTATCTGCCCCTGGTGGTTTTCGGAATAGCTTTCGCGTTGTCGGCAATACGCCGTAAATCTTTGGTAAAATGGTGTTTTTTTGCCGTTTTTGTCGCATTAGCCAACCTGACCCGCAGGGAAGGGATAGTTATACTTGGAATATTTTTTATCTGGCAATTTCTCGAATTTTGCGTTGACCGCAAAGCTTTTCGTAAAGATATTCTTTATCATTTTTCTTCAGTGTGCTGTGTGTCGGCGGTTTTCTTAGTGATTACGCTCCCGGTTATGTACAGCCTGAGCGGCATGTCATGCGCCTGGGCGCCGTTACTTGTCAGTTTGTAGACAGGAGGATATTCTGGACGTTATTTTATCGATTTCGGACTGGGGAGAGTTCCTTTTATCGCGACTGTTGCTTGACGCGGTGTTCGTTGTTGTCGCGATATTACTGATTTTCACGTTTTTCAACCGCGGGGAATATAAAAATACTCCCATGTTCCGTTTTATCCTGACGGCTATGTTTGTAACCCTGTTTTCCCGCTATGCGTATTTCGTAATTTCAGCGACGAAAATCAACAGTCGTTATTTGCTCTCGGCGGCATTCTATGTGCTTATCCTGTGCGTCCCTGGTTTCCCGGTGATCGTAAAACTGGTAAATTATCTTCTTAAATTCATCCCCGGCGGCAAAGAAAAGATATTGGCGGTTTTACTGGTGCTTGGTATCGGGATTGCCTGTATCGGCAAAGCGCTGCATAATCCGGAAAAAAAAGAATATATTCACAGGGTTGCGCATATTCTGGAGGCTTTTCCTGCCCCCGTGCTTATTTCGGATATGGAGGATTCCACGCGGATTGCCTGGCACTCGGATTCTGAACTGATACCTTTTTCATCCGTACTGAATATCGAATATCCGGTGTTTGCCGGGAATGCGCTGAAAAAATTGAAGTCGGAGCCCGGCAATTTTTTCCTGCTGGTAAAATTTAAGGATACTGAATTCAGGAAAATTTTTACTGACCGGAAACTTGAATTTCCGAAAGAGTTTATACTGCTGGAAGAATTCAGGGAAAGGCATAAAAAGTTTTATTCGTTGTATAAAATAAGTTTGTAGATCAATGGAATTTGAAAGATGAATGTCCTTGTAAGTGGAGCTAACGGTTTTATCGGGAAATTTTTGTGCCGCGCGTTATCCCAAAAAGGTTATCTTGTAACCGGATTGGACACGGCGGATGAAAAACCAGCCTGGTGCGACCGGTATGTCAAAGCGGATATTACCATGGCGGATGACAGGTTGTCTGCTGCCTGTAAAGGTATGGATGTGGTTTTCCATCTTGCCGCCAAAGTGCATGCTCTCGCTGAGGTTAAAGCCGACATCGAGCAATATCGGTTGATAAACACGGACGGTACCGCGAATCTTTTGAAGGCCGCCGCCGAAAATGCGGTCGGTAAATTTATTTTTTTCAGCACCGTCAAGGTTTACGGCGAAAAGATTCCCGGTTTGGATAACAGCAGAATTCCGGTTGATGAAAACTGTGAAACCGTGCCGGACACTCCATATGGGCAATCTAAACTGGAGGCGGAGAAAATTGTTCTAGGCGGGAACTATGTCAGTAACGCGACCGTTCTTCGCTTATCCATGGTGTACGGTCCGGGAGCCAAGGGAAATATACTGAAAATGATAAAGGCGATGCGGAAAGGAATACCTTTCCCGCTGCCGGAATTCTACAATAAACGTTCCATGGTTGATGTCCGGGATGTGGTTAAAGCCGCGCTTTCCGTTGCCGAAAGAGATGAAGCCGCCGGACAGGTTTACATCGTATCGGACGGTAAAACATATTCAACCAGGCAGATTGTTGTTGCCGTACTGCGGGCGCTGGGCAAAAGGCCGTGGCCGTTCAGTATTCCCGCTTTCTGTTTTGTCGTTCTCGGCAGGGCAGGGGATATGATTTCCCGGATTCGCGGACGGAGGTTTTTCTTTGATTCGGACGCGTTGAATAAAATTTCCGGCTCGGCCTGGTTTTCTTCTGAAAAAATTGAGCGGCAGCTGGGCTTTATGCCGGATTATGATCTTGAGGCGTCTTTGCCGGAAATGCTTGAACAAAAGGAAGATAAATGATGTTTTTCTATGTTTTGGGCGGAATATTGACGGGATTTGGCGGGGCATTGTTTATTGTGCGTTATGGCCACACTTTGGGGATGATCGATAAGCCGAACCACCGCAGTTCTCATTCGGTTGCCACCCCGAAAGGCGGAGGCATCGGGATATTGGCTGCGTTTCTCATTGCCGCGCTTGTGAGCGGCGCCGATTTGTTTTTATGGCTGCCGGCTTCGGTATTGTCTTTGCTGAGCTTATATGGCGATAAACTTCATTTATCGCAAAAACTTCGCCTTATGGCGCAGTTCATATGTTCTGCGGTTCTGGTCTGTTTTGCCGCGAAGAACAATTGCTGCGCTGTGTCTTCCTCGGCTGGTATTCCGGTTTTCCTGGTCATTCCGTTTTTCATTCTCGTGATGACCGCGACTGCCAATTATTATAACTTTATGGACGCGCTTAACGGCATTGCCGGCATTACCGGGCTTATCGCGTTTTCCTGCCTGGCTTTTGTCGCCGACAAAAGCGGAAGCAATGATCTGGCTGTTATTTGCGTTGCTGTGGCGGGAGCGTGCTGCGGTTTCCTTTTCCTGAATATGACCGGAAAAGTCTTTATGGGGGACGGCGGAAGTATTCTCCTGGGGTTTCTCTTTGCCGGGACGGCAATATTGCTGTCTGAAACCCTCCTGGATATTTTTTGTTATCTTGCTTTTATCTATCCTTTTTATGCGGACGAGTTTATCAGCATCATCCTGAGGTTGAGCCAAAGACAGAGTTTATTCAAAGCTCACCGCGGGCATCTTTGTCAGCTCCTGGCGAATGAGTTGAATATCGCGCATTGGAAAGTTGCTTTCATCTACGGCTTGTGTCAGTTGATCATTATTCTGCTGGTGCAGGGACTCAGGAATTACGGGCTTTTACCGGTTGTGGCGTTGGAAATATTTTTACTGTTTTTGACCGGATATTGCTATGTTCTCGTGAAGAGAGCGATTAGACGGCTCCATCCAGTTGGGCGGTTTCTACAAAAGTAATAGAAGCCGGATGCAACGGCTCGGTGATCCAACGGCCGAAAGCGTTGGTCGAGCCTCTTGACGGCTCGAAATTTTGGCGCAACTTGTTGCGCCTGAATAAATGCCGCTCTCGAAAAGTGAGGTGTCTAAAAAATCAGCATAGCGCATTTTTTAAACACATTGAGCGTTCGAGTTTAACCGTTGCGACTTTAGACGGCTCCATCCAATTGGGCGAAAAGCCTGATTTGAGGAAAATATTATTCGCCGTAAGTATTGAAAAATAACTTTGGAAGCATATAGTAAAATCTAGGGGTTGGAAGGTATCTTAAAAAGATTTAATCCGGTATAAAATTTATGAAAAGTCTGGCTTTACAGTTTTTAAGGTTGGCATTTGAAAAAGCGCCTGATATTTTGTTTAAATATCGGAGGGTACTGGTTTTTCTGCTTAATGTCGAAATTATCCTGGTATCCATGTTGGCGGCGATAGCTGTCCGTTTCGATTTTACCCTGCCGCCCAATTACGGCGAAAACTTCTTAATGCTGGCTACCATATTTATCCTTGTGAAAATGCTGGTGATCTATGTCATGGGGCTTAACAAGGGATTATGGCGTTATGTTTCGTTGTCGGACATAAAGATGATATTTTTCGCCGGTTTGTCAGCCTCGCTGATCCTGATGTTTATTTTTCATAATTTCCGGGAACAGTTGTGTCCTAATTTTGCGTTGTCGGTAATAGTCATTGATTTTCTGATCTGTTTCCTGTCTATGTCCTTTGTGAAAGTATGCGCCAGAATGCTTCGGGAAATAAATGACAATGTTCAGGATTCTCCGCTTATCCGGACGGTGGTTATTGGTAAACTTGACGATATTAACGCCTTGCTTCACGGGATGAGCGCAAATAACACCGGCAGAAAAATAGTCGCGTTATTTTGTCCGGGAAAAAATCCCGGCGCGACAATTCGCGGCGTTAAAATAAAGGGAATACGTTCAAAAATTGCCAATTTTGCTAAAGACAATAATATCAAGGAAATTATATTAATACCTCCTTATTCCAGAAAACGCTTCCTTAATCTGTTGTTAGCCGGGTTCGAGAAAATCGATTACAGCTGTTCCCTGAAAATTGTTCCCGGAATAGGGCAGTTGACAAGAGGTGAAATCAATTTTTCGAATGTCCGTAAAGTTGAAATGGAAGACTTGCTCGGCCGGAAGCCGGTAAGTTTTGACCACGTGGACATAGAATCCCTGGTGTCAGGTAAAAACGTTATGGTTACCGGGGGCGGCGGCAGTATCGGCAGTGAACTTTGTTGCCAGATAGCCGGGTTTGCCCCCAGGGTGATAGTCATATTTGAGATGTGCGAATACAATCTTTATGAAATTGAGCGCAAGCTCAGACAGCAATTTCCCAAACAGAGAATACAGGCAGTTTTGGGAGATGTTAAGGACAAAAAATCGCTTTGCGCGGCAATGAAGAAATTTTCTATTGAAGTGCTCTACCATGCCGCCGCATATAAACATGTTCCGCTGCTGGAAGAAAATATTGTTATGGGGGTGTATAACAATATCATGGGAACGGCGAATGTTGCCGAATGCGCGGAAATAAACGGAGTAAAACGGGTTGTCGTGATTTCGACTGACAAAGCCGTCAGGCCCACGAGTATGATGGGAGCCACTAAACGCATAGCTGAAAGAATTGTGCTTGAACGGAAACCGAATGGCACCGAGTTTGTGGTTGTGCGTTTCGGCAATGTGCTCGGCAGCCGTGGAAGCGTTGTCCCGCTGTTCCAGAAGCAGATAGAGGCCGGCGGCCCGGTCACTGTCACTTCCAGGAACATGATTCGTTATTTCATGTCGATACCCGAAGCCGCGAAGCTGGTGCTTATGGCCGGTACCATTGCTAAGTCGAACGATATAATGATTCTCGAAATGGGACAGCAGATAAATATTTATGAAATGGCCAAACATCTTATAACCTTATCAGGATTTATGCCGCACCGGGATATTGAGATAAAATTTACCGGGATACGTCCGGGCGAGAAGGAATATGAGGAGTTGTTGACCAAGGAAGAGGAAGTGGACCGCACAAGTTTTGACCGTATTTGTGTTGCCGGGAAACAAACTGTGGTTGGTCCGGAAATATCCCTGGATGAAATTATAGCGGCGCTGGATGCGAGAGGAGGAGATGGATTCAGGGAATTGTGTAAAACCTATATTCCTGAAAATATGCTGTAAGCCGACATGGCAATACGTCTCGAAACTATTCGTCTTTTTGGCTTGCGAATCGCTGATTTCGCGATATTTTAGCACAAATAAAAAGGAACTGTCAAATCTTTTATGAAAAAAGCCGGATGTAACGGCTCGGTGATCCAACGGCCGAAAGCGTTGGTCGAGCCTCTTGATGGCTCGAAATTTTGCGCAACTTGTTGCGCTTGGATAGTACCGCTCTCGAAAAGAGAGGCTTTTTAAAAATGAGCATGCAAATTTTTAAAAAGATGCGAACGTTCGAGCTGAATGCAGAGGGTGCGCGGTACTTCAGCGAGAAGCCTTGTCAAGGTGTAAAACCGGCATAAAGCCGCTTCCTATGGTCGCTTTTTATACGGTTTTAACCATTGACAAAACTTCTATGCTGAAGGAAAAAGAAAG
>JBAYCO010000119.1:0-9393 GCA_041668685.1 Victivallaceae bacterium
AAATCTTTTGTTCCACGGGTTTACACCCATGGCTACTGTAAAATCATCCCTCCGGGATTCAACTCCTATGAAACCTCGTTTTGAGGCCGCAAAAATTGAAGCGTGATTACTGACCGATTACGGAGCTTTTTCTTCGGCTTTTCGATGAAAGCGGCAAAGAGTAACATCATACGTCCTGTCAACGTTGCATGTCGCCGGTCTCATCGAGACGCGGCGCTACTTAAAAGCACTTTTTTATCCTGTATTATTCGGCTGTTCTACCCCGAATTAAGACACAAATCCAGTAATTTACTCAGTGAACCTGTCGCCAATCCAATACAGGTATCGGCCGCCCCGTAGTAGATACGTATAATATCTTTATTATGATCGGCAATTGCCCCGGTAGTAAAGATTGTATTGGGAACTCTTCCGGCTAGTTCGTATGGCTCTTCCGGAGTAAGGATGAAACTTTCTGTTTTTCCAATTACCCGTGAAGGATCCTCCAGATCAAGCATTATTGCACCAAGCGAATAAATAGCATTATGATAAGGTATGATCTGGACTCCGTGTATAATTTCAAGCCATCCTTTTTCCGTTTTAATTGGCGGAGTAGGGCCTACTTTGGTGATGTTCCAGTAATTGTATGGTTTCAACAAAGGTCTGTGCCGCCCCCAATAAATCAAATCTTTTGAATAGGAAATCCATATATCCCCAAAATCGCCTCCCCCGGGCCGGTCCAGACGAACGTACTCCCCGTTTATCTTTTCCGGAAACAGGGATGAACCCCGATTGTGAGGCATGGAAACAATATCCATATATTCGTATTTCTTAAAATCTTTTGTTTTCCCGAGTATTCCCAAAGTACGCCAAGAACTGCATCCGGGATGCAAAATGTAATAGGTATCATCAATTTTTGTAATGCGGGTATCGATAGGATGAAGATCCAGGTTGTTATATGGCTCTATGTCCGGAATTTGTAAAAACGGTTCCGGGTTAATATCAAAATGTATCCCGTCAGCACTTTCAGCTACATGAGTGGTGGCTCCCGGTTTCCCGTTATAATAATTTGATTTATGCAGAATAGAAACCAGCAGGAGCGTTTTTTCATTATACATAGTTTGGCCGGGATTGAATATTGCGGCAGCGCCGGGAAAATCCATCGGTTTAATGATCGGATTTTCCAAATGACGTTTCAGAACAAATTCCTTAGAATACATTTTTTTGCTCCTTTTCCATTATGAGGTTCGGTCAAAATTCCTAACGTTTATCCCGGCGTATATTCTATTCATGCCCTTTGTACCATGTATTCAAAAACATATCCTTGGCACGTCGACAAACTTCAATTGTCTGCCGGAGACTAATCCCCTGAAGCTCGAACACGAACGGCCCCTCATAGCCGACTTCCTGCAATTTCGCAAATATTCCCGGATAATCCAATACATTGTTCCTTTCCCATGGCTCATGTTCCGTGTAGCCGTGCCACATTTTGGTAACACTGTTCAAGTGCGTCATATTTATCCTGCCTTTGAAATTTTCAATCCAGACAATAGGATCAGTTTTCCCCAATACTGCATGTCCGATGTCTAAGGTCAGGCCAAACCGGGGGTGTCCTATCGCATCTATGACTCTTTTCTGGCTTTCGAAATCCTTAACGATTTCATATCCCGCCATAAGGTCATATTCTTCGGCGAGCCGGGCCAGAATTCTGCCGCATCCGATATCATGTTCCTCTACCACACTTTCAGGAATAAGCACTCCCGGCGTCTGGCCGCCCGGATGAAATGTGACCACCCTCGCATTGATGTCCCTCGCCAACTTCATGCAATCGACATACTGTCTTACCGATTCCTCGCGCCAACCGGGATTAACGCCGGCAATGTTAACTCCAAGGTGCCCCGCGTGAATGCTGACAAATTCGAATGGAGCTAATTCTCTCCGCAGTTTCTTTCTTTCCTCTTTACCATAGTCCCGAGGCCATACCGCCACACTGTCACAGGTAAACGGATGTCCGATTGTTCCCCCGACTCCCGCATACAGTTCAATTCCTTTAAAACCGGCCTCTTTCACCATGTCAAGCGCCTGTGAAAGCCCTTCGCCGTTGCCTGCGGGAAGAAACCAGGTGGATATTCCCGTTTTCGCTTCTACTTCCGTCATATTTTTCCCCTGTTTAATGTCCCAAATTTACAATAATGCCAATTACAGCCAAAGTCATGTCAATAAATTAAAAATTTTCGACGACTTTGCCACAGTTAATCAATCCTTATCCCATTTTCCCTTAAATTTCGCTTCCAAATGAGGCAGCCAAAGTTTTGATTCATCAGCCCCGTATTTTCTTAACAGCGCGACTGTCTCACGGGTTTCTCCGAACCAAGGCCCCCCTCCCAGAAAATCAGGCATTTTTTCATTATGAGCATCCGTGCCAAGAGCAAATTTCACTCCGCTTTCCACTACCGCCCGGATAAAGTTTTCGTAATCCTTCAGAAGTTTCTTTTCCCACCAGTCTGGATTTTTCCCGTTTGTCAGATATCTTATCCAGCGTTTAAGCATCCTGATGCTGGTACATTCCACGGCGGTGTCGTTTTCTTTCGCAACTGACAGCATCTCACGATAAAAATTTCTGCCAAGGAGATTTTCATTAATGATATTGCCGATTATCTGAGGATGGAGAATAAAGCGAACCCGTGAATCCATGGCAGACTTAACGAACATCTCTCCGGCATACTTAAGAATATCCGGAGGAGGCTGACCGGCCGTAACAGTGCAGTGATGAGCGACCGAAACGACATCCAGAATTTCCCCGGCCGTGTCCAGATCAACAGCAGTTTCACCATTCGGGCCGATTATATCTATCTCCGCCGAGAGAAGGACTTTCACCTCATATTTTTTCCGGCATTCTTCTATTTCCGCGCGCAGCTTTTTAAAAAGATCAATTTGACCCGGCATTGTCCAATGTTCGGTATAAAGGACGTATTTGATACCCTTGCGGTCAGCCAAATTACACATTACCGGAATAGTGAACCCCTGAGACTGGTCTTCTCCGGAATGAACGGCATGGGTATGAAAATCAATTTGCGAGAATATGTCCATATTCAGAACTCCTGCCCTTCTTTTTTTACCAAAGACAGCAGTTCTTTTATATCATGTATAATAAAATCAGGCTTGAACTTCCCGGTCTTTGCGCATTTTTTCCTGTCAATCCAGCCGCCATGTATTCCTGCCTTTTGAGCGCCGGCAATATCGTTCTCAAGCGAATCGCCGATCATAAGGGCTTCGCCCGGAGATACGTTCAGCACATCCAATGTTCTTAAAAATATTTCTTTAAGGGGTTTTACCACGCCCTTTCCTTCCCGCCCGGAAATTGTTATTACATCAAAAAGCGAATATAATCCCAAATGTTTCAGGACCGGCTCCACATACTCAACCGGGTTGTTGCTGACAACCCCGATTTTATATCCGCTTTTCAGACACTTTAAGACTTCCCCGGTTCCCGGATACAGGGAACCGGCGACGGCAACCCCTTCCATAAAAGCATCGTAAACAACCGCCGCATTTGCTTCCGACTGTAAATCGGGTGATATTAAGGAAATCAGTCCCTCCGAGAATTTTTTCACATAGAATTCCGCTGATTTCTGGGAATCCAATTTTTCCGGAGGCAGATGATTGTACACTGCCTCCTGGAGCCTGAAAGCGCGTTCGGCAGCGGTTTCCGCAAATTCCAGATAGTCCATTGGAATGCCGCGTTTCCCGCTGATATTCATTAACGCTTCAACAGACTTCAAGGCCGCACTGAGATTAATGGACCGGTTTTCGACCAGGGTGTCTCCTATATCAAAGATTATTGCCTTAAGCCCCGCTAACGGATGTTCTGCCATATTTCATTTCCCTTATTTAAAGTTGGGTTTTGTCAAAATTTCCGACGTTAAATTCCATTTATATTATTTATTTCTAAGAAGTTACCGGGATTTTTATGGGGTGCGACTATAGAATAATGTAAGAAGTCACAACTCAATACAGCTCCGCAGGAGCGATTTTTCAGTAGCCATGGGCGTGAGCCCGTGGAAAACGTGTCTCTGTCTGGTCAAGCTCCATAGGAGCGACTAATCAAAACCGGTATCAGTCGCTCCTACGGAGCTTGGATATCTGGCGGTATCATTTTCCACGGGCTTACACCCATGGCTACTATATAATCATCCCTCCGGGATTCAATTCTTCCTACTCGCGAAGAATGCCGGAAACTTCATTTTTCATAACATTATATCATAGTCGCACCCTTTTCGAGGTGTAGTCACGGCTGTCTCTAGCCGTGCGCCCCACAACTGCGCCCCTGGAGACAGGGGCGGCTACACCGTTTCCCGAACAAATAAAAAGTTAATAATTCAACCTAAAACAGTATACTTGCCGCATAAGTTTCAAAAATGTGTTTGCAGCGCCGCTTTTAAGCGGAATCTTAAGGGGCACATTCCGCCTGAAGGCGGGACTACAAACACGATTTCCGCAGCGCCCGGCGCATAACATATAGTACGGATACCCCGTGTTTCTGCTCATTGCGCCTACCGCACAGCTTGATAATTTTTGTTTTTCAGAACATTTTCCGTACACTTTTCCGCCGCTGGACCGCGTCCGTGAACGTCCCGGCGCGGTGGTAATTTTTTATTTTTTTATGAAATGTTTGACTCTATTTAAAGTTGATCGGTGAAGTAACCAGATATTCATTTCCGGCTTTCACAAGAATGATATAGTTCTTATTCTTAATATTTTCATTTTCGCGCCAGCACAGTTTATAATGTTTTCCGCCGATGCCTTCAGCCCTGAATATTTTTACGCCGTTACGATATATTTCGACTTTTTCAATATCACTGCCCGCGCTTATTATTGAAGCTTTAATTTCAGGATAAGCGCAAATAATTATGTCTTTTGAAGGAACCGGAGAGATATGCTCCAGAGACAAACTTCCATACGTCGAATAAGATTTTCTTTCATTGAACGCTTTGTATACGGATTCGACGGACGGGATACCCTCAATATAAAGCCAGGTTACCGGGACAATCCTTTTTTCGGCGGAAGGCAGGCGGGCGGTTTGCATGGAATCAACCCCCATGGAACATGCCGGACCCGGAACCCCGGTATTTTTTAAAAAGCCCAGGTAACACTGCAGTTCCGCGGCAAAACTGTAGGAGTTATGCTTCAGCCCCCTTATAGTAAGAAGTTCATAATAATCCACTTTGTTGAATTCCGGTATTTCCAGCGGCTCCGGAGCGTGAAACAGTTCCGAACCGGCGGATGCGCACGGATGGGTTAAAACCACGGAAGCAACATTATCGCGGGCATCGTCCAGAACTGCCCCGACGTCGCATGTGTAAGCCGCCGCCAGGGAAGGATCATTTTGATATTCCAGCTTTGGCAAGTAGTTTATCATGGGGATACAGCAATGATGTTCATGCCTCTCGGTAAATGGTGGGAACATTAAATGTATTTCGGTCGCAGGAAGGAATGGGAAATCATATTCTTCGCCGGATTTCAGACAAAAATCCCTGTATTCCCCGAATTCATCGGTGTTCATCCCCCAATATCCTTTCCCTTCCGCATTACCATGATCTCCGGCGCAGAAGACGAAAGAAATTCCCAGTTTTTTCAAGTCCTCAGCGAGAAGCCGCGGTGTCCCGCTTTCCTCCTGACAACGAAAAGCAGTATGATAATGTAAATAACCCTTATGCCACATTCCTATCTCAATTCCATGATCAGTTCAATTATTTTTTCCCGTATCGAATTGAGATCGCCATAGCCGGCATCCATATCATTGAGGAACTTTTCAGCTTTCAAGGCGGTTACCCGCTTTCTTTTATTTTCAGAATTTTTATATTTGAGGACCAATTGTTGGAGGGCAGATGCATATTTGACGTCCTTTATCCCCTCCCTAAGCGCTTCCCACGACACGGTGTTTATCGGCTTTTCCACAGTCGGATAAGAAAAATTCTGATCTTTCACGCTTTTCCAGGAATCAAAACCGTTCCAGACGCTTCCCCGATCACCGCCGCATTGCTGGTAAGCGAACGGACAAATACCATCGTATGAATTTTTCCATGCCAGCAGACCGTAATTTCTCCGGAACAGTTCGGGATTTAAAACTCCCCCAAACGGGTATCCGTATATCCATATCTTGTGCCCCTTGGAATGCCATCTGCCGGCTTCCTGCACTGACGGATAAAAGGCACAAATTAACAAATCCTGAATATCTCCCATTAGCTTGTAGTTCCGGTATTTCATTCCGGTGACTATGACTTTTGCTCCCATTTCGTGAACGCTTTCCCAATTTTTTCTCTGATTTTTCAATTTATCTCCATGCGCTTCATCCAAACCATAAAAATAAACTTCTGAAATTTTGTTCTCCGCAGCAATATTCATAACTTTCTTCCGGGCGTCCGAACTGCCGTTTGCGCCGACTCCTATTATATACAGCGGGTCATACGGCATTCCTGATGTTTTTCTCAGCTTTATTGCTTCATTCAGCGTTGTGAGGCCATCATAAACTATCGTATTGCGTATCCCATGATCAACCATGTCTTTTAATTCAGCCTGATACTGACGCCCGGTTTTAAAGATCGAAGATATGTACTTTTCTTTTCCGCCCCGGCTTCCGTCAAGGGCACATCCCCCCAGCATCCCCCGGTAATAAATACAAGGCGTGAATTTATTCTCGGCAGAGTAAAATGTCCTGGGCTCGGAAAGCTTAAAAGGCAGAACCGTCAGATTTATATTGACAGTCCCTGTCAGGGCGGTTCCGGACAACAACTTTATCGTTCCCCGATATAGTCCGGGAAGCGCGTTTTCCGGCGTTCTTATTGTCAACCAGAATTGTTTGTTCTTCTTCGCCGGCAGGGAAAGAGGACGCAGAAAAGAACTGTCCTCAACCGGAAAATCCTTGGCTTTCAAAAAGGAACTGCCTTTCTGTTTATTGCGCACCTTGCTGCTGATGCAAACGTATTTTTCCCCCAATTTTAAATAATTGTCGTGTTTTTCAGGATCGGTTTTTATCAGGGAATCATCCTTTAACAGCAGTTCCGGCGCGAGCATCCCCCGGTCATTCGCAACGGATTTAATGCTTTCCCATGACAGAGAGGGGACAAACCAGCACTTTACCGATCTGATATCCAGGTTTTTATGCGAAATAGTCTGTCCCGATTCGCCGGGAGCCGCCGTTCCGGCCAGATCGGAAATTTCAAAACTCAACTTATCGATCCTGTTTACCGGACAGACAACGAAACTTGCCGGCTCAAATTCGCCGCGGCAGCTCCGCAAGTTTATCGTATTGGAAATCGTTCCCGGCAGCAAACTGCTGTCAGGAAGAATTTTCCAGGACGATATGGGCCTGTCGATAATGTAACAAAAACCGTTCCTGATATTTTCCTGATTCCTGCTGATTTTTTCGATATTACCGACAATATCGTCCAAGAGGTTAATAAATGCCGCCACCCGCAAATAAATGTCACGGGTGATCATACCGCGCGCCCTTGCCGCGGCGATCAATTTCGCGGTTTTGCGGATTTCCGCCAGGGCGGAGCGGTATTGAACAGTGTCGGCTTTAAGCCGTTTCAATTTTGCTTCACTTTGAACCAGGATTTTGTTCCAACAGTCAAGCTTGCGGTTTATTTTTTTCCTGTATTGATCCGCCGCATCATTTCCGGCGGTTTCCGACCGCGTTTTAACGGCCCCGTCAATTACGATATTGCTCAGATATACAACCGCGCGAGAACCGTTTTTGACTTTAAACGACACGATAATTTTGTCCACAACCGGATTGAAGTCTTTTTTGCCGGCGCCCCAGCATACTTCTTCCGGGTTTTTCATTATTCCGGAAAAATTATCCCTGATACTCAACCATTTGTTTATTTTTCGCTGGTATCCGCCCCTTTTGAAGTCGAAAAAATACGGGCGGTGACTGGTAACGCCGATCCGCGGAAAAACGAGATTGGCGCCAAACCTGACGCCGCAGGTAGTTTCTCCCGAAACCAGTATTGCCGTCGACAACAACAACTTATCGGCGTCTTCTACGGGAATGCTGACCGGAATATACCAGTTGCAATAGCTGCCGTTTTTAAACGTTATATCAAATTTATAAACTTTTTCGCCATTATGATTTTTCTCATCCGTCAATCCCATATAGTTTACTTTATACTCGCCGTCACCAGCCATATATTTGAATGAATCCTGCTGAAGCTTTATTATCGTTTTCACACCGTTTTCAGGCCTTTCTCCGGCCAGACCGTTGACGATCTGGAGTGAAATTAATAATAATACTGCTATCATTTTTGTCATTTCGGTAAAATTCCCAAACTCTTTCCAACTGCAGCAAGAACGTTTTTCCCTGAGTTGCCAAATTATTCCTTTAACCATAATATTTCCTCGTTTTTGTCTTTGGATTATTTAAATCATCAAGAAATCATAAATACTTTTATATTTGTAACAAATTTGCAAAAATTTAGTTCTGAAAAGCAATCTTCCATTGCAAAATTTTTGAATCTTTTCATATTTATTCATTTTTTTTATTTATTCCCTTAGGCCGTACTCCTCCAATTATTATAGTATTTTAGATTGTAATAGTTTAGAGTTAAAAGTTACTTACTCTTATAAAAAAATGGAGATTTTTTTAAGACCAACCGTTTTAAATTATTTTTGGTTTCATACTTCTGTTATCCTGTTAGTTTTGGTTAAATAAAAAAATTTTGTTTTATTTTCTACTCATTTTTTTAAGCAGAAGCCTTTTTGTGTTAAAAAAATTCTTTCAAAGTTGCGATGCATAATATTTTCATATGCCGGTTTTGATGTTGCGCCGTTTTTAAGCGCATTTTTCATCATAGTCAAATGCCTTGGAGGAGAATCTTTTTTGAAAAAGAAATCGGTCCCGAAAAATATTTTTTTATGGAACTTATTTATGAACCTGATTCCAAGCTTCGGATCCCTGGTAAGCGCATTATGTCCGCTCCCCGCTGAGAAATCTCCATAGAGATTAGGATATTTTTCCATCAAATCCCATAAACGCCCGGCTTTTCTAATAGGGCCTTTAGGATATCTACCGCGGTCAGCCGGTTTCAGCTCCCCGTCAATTTCATTCCAGAATGAAGGCGCGTGCCCAATAAAAACCGTATCAGGAAATTCCTCTAGTACCGCTTCAAGTCCGGGCAAGCCAGGTTTATCAATCATGCCGTATAATCCTCCGCGTTTGGGAGAAAGATGAAATAATATCGGCATTTTTTCTTTACCCGCGTAGTAAAATAAATTTTTATATAAGGGACTGGTTGCAGGCAGATTCGCGCAGACTTCCCCAATACCTTTACAGCCGAGCTCTTTGAATGTTTTCATGAGTATGGAAAGATCAGCGTTCTTATGGTTTAACATGGCGCGCGGATCGATATTGCA
>JBAYCO010000120.1:0-9293 GCA_041668685.1 Victivallaceae bacterium
AAGCTGCAGAAACTGGCGGAAAAGAAACTCCTCAGATTTTATAAGAAAAACCGCTATAAAGAAAAACTTTTCGGTGCGCTTGCCTCCTGCTACCTGAATTTAAAACGTCCGCAGGACGCGCTGGTTGCCCTAGAAAACCAGCTTCGAGTTCTGGAACCGGGGTCCTTTGACGCGTTGTTCAACCAGGGGCTCACGGCTTTTCTCAAAAAAGATTTTGCTTCCGCCGTAAAATACTGGGAGGCGGCAAGCGCCATCCGTCCGGAAGACAAAAAAGTCATTTATAACCTCGACGCCGCCAGAAAACGCCAGAAACAGTCCGGAAAATGAGGAAGCGTAACGGTCCCGGTAATCTTACCGGCGATATTGTCAAGGACTTGCAATTTTCACATACCTGGACATTCACGGCCGGGTGATAGGCGTAAATGACTTCATACTTTCCCCGTCCGGCGGAAATATCGGATTGAGTTTCGCTATTTATCGCGGCTCCCCGGCGAAAAAATTAAACTCAGCATTTTACGCAAAGGCGAGGAAATCATTATGGAAATAAAAGTTGAACGCCCAAAATTCAACATTTATGGATCCATGCATAATTCCAGAGGAAACAATCTGCTTTCCAAAAGCTGCGAAAACAAAATCAATTAAAGATTGCGGAGCTGCTCCAGAATCCTGCCCGTACACTGCCGTCCCGGCTGTCCGCTCAAAAGGCATTTCCGGTATTCATCCCCGGTAACGGCAAGCGCCCGGCGAATATTCCTGAAATCGAACTGCGGGTTGCTGCGCGCCAGGCTTTCCTCGAAAACCCCGGCTATTTCCGGATGGGATTCCCAAAGCGCATTCGGTATCTTCTTCACCGCCGGGAAAAAATAATCGGAGGTTTGCAGGAACTGCTGCTGTTTCCGGAACAGAAATTTGATCCACTTCCACGCCGCTTCCAATTCCGCGTCGGTTTTCACCGCGGAACGGAAAATACCGAGGCTGTAATTGCCCATTACCGATACGGCAGGCGCTCCGGCCTGTTCCGAAGGAATCTGATAAGCCCGGACATTTACCCGCACAGGCATTAATTCGTTAAGCGTAAGCGGCCAGCATCCCGTCATCAACGCCAGCCCAACCCGCCCCAGCGCAAACAGCTCGGCTCCATATACCGGCGCCGGATTGCCCCGTGCGTAAAACCCGGCAAGAACATCAAATCCCCGGCAACAGTCCGCACCGGCAATGAAGTCGGTATATGCCTGGAGCGAATAATTCTCATCCGGCTTTTCCCGACATGACCACCAGTAAGGGAAATTACCGATAACTCCGTGCCAGCCGGTAGGAACATCCATAAAGACACCATAATATTCCCGATTCTGCTTTCTGGTATATTCGCCCAGTTTTTCAACCCATTCAGTCAAGGTTTGAATATCCGGCAGGGTTTCGACATTCCTGATCCCGGCCGCATGCAGCAGATCAACGTTCGCCAAAACAATCCTGGTATTTATTTTGGAAGCCAGGGCATGAACATGGTCTTCGCCGCTCGCGTCCCGTGTGCGGTAACAGCATTGCGGATAGAGGGATTTCGCCAACTCTGCAAATCCCGGCATGTTTTCCAACGGCATCAGACCATTTATCGCCGCATAATCGGCATGCAGGAAAAATTCCCCGACCGCAGGAGCTTTGCCGCTGCCTATCTTCAACAAATATATGTCTTCTTCCGCTTCACAATTTTCCGGCGTCACAGTTTCCACCCGAACCCTTATATCCGGATTTTCAAGCTGAAAAACCCGCGCCAGCGTTTTTATAGTAAATTCGTATTGAATACTCGGCTTGAACACCCCGAAACTGATCTCGGTTTTCGGTTTACTGGTAATATGACGGAAAATATCCGAATAGTCTTCCGCAAGCAGTTCCGTATCGATATAGGAACCGCTTCCCTGTATTTTCCTGATAATCCCTTCCCTTTCCAGTTCCGCCAGAGCCCCCACAATAGTAACCCGTGAAACCCCGAACTCTTCAGCCAGCACACGCTCAGGCGGAAGCCGGTCGCCTTTTTTCAACTCGCCCGCGGTAATCTTATTGATGATATCGGATTTTATCCGCATATAAAGCGGCATATATTCTTTTTTCATGTCGTCCCGCCTGTAATTTAATCTTATAGGAATTTGTTATTTTGACCACTTGGACTTGACAATAGTTACACGTTTGTAGCGCCGCGTCTCGATGAGACCGGCGACATGCAACGTTGACAGGCCATGTAATGTTGCTCTTTGCCGCTTTCATCGAAAGCCAGCCTACTTGAAAGTCCCGTCACAACCGGTTAAGTTAACGTTCACAGAATAAACATAAGTCCAATTATACCAATTTACAATACTTTAATTGAAATTTCTTTAATATTTAATTCTTACCCTATTGACAATTTGCATAAAACCCCGTATAATATAATTGGATTTACCAATGAGTCCCATTTGAATAAATAAAAAACAGCAGTCAATTACGGGACCAGCAACAGTGATCTGATAAAAAGCTGATCTTTGCCGGAATTTATTCGGAATACGTATTTACATGAACTTTAAATTTTATCAGCCCCTAAGGAGGTAAAAATGGAAAAGCGGACAAGTGAAACAAAACGGATTTTCACACTCATCGAACTCCTCGTCGTGATCGCGATCATTGCGATTCTCGCTTCTATGCTTCTCCCTGCCCTGAACAAAGCCCGCGAAAAAGGACGGCAGATCCAATGTCTGAACAGATTGAAAACCGTCTATCTGGCTCATCTTGCCTATGCCGAAGACCACGACAGTAAAATATGCCCCGGGCTGGAATCAAGCGGCGGACTATATTGGTGCCAGAGACTGGAAAGAAATAAATATATAAAACCCATATTTTTCGACTGTCCGACAAATACCGACAGCGGAACATCGGCTTGGATGCCGTTAGCGGCAACTAATAAGCCGGTAGACTATACCAGGAGTTCAGAACTCGATTATGTCAAACTTGGCTCCATAACGAACGCCTCGAATCTGCTGATGGCCGGCGACGTGGTTCCCGGAGCATACATAACTTTCCGGAGCACTTCGTACAGCACGAGGATAAGCGTTGCCATGCACGCGGGCACCGGTAATATACTTTTTGCCGACGGCCATGTAAAAAGCTGTCCCGATTTTGATAATTTCGCTGCAGTCCCATAAATCCTGAAAATTCGCTGCCATTATAAAAATTAACAAAGTTGGACATGCTTACTGAAAGAATATATTATTGATTGCAGTTGCATGCTCAAAAAAAATTAAAAAACTACAATAACTTAACCCTGGAATCGCTATGTACCCAAAAATAACTCGAACATGTCGGACTGAGAAAAATTCATTTTCTTTCAGCAAAAGGATTTTTTTTAAGCTTTTTTTGAATCTGATTCTGATTTCAGGAACTTTCTCTTTCTTATCCGGAAAAGAGAAAGTACACGGACAAGACGAAAATGCCGTCGGCCACTGGTCATTTCAAGAAGGGAAAGGAAACAGGATACACGATCAGTCAACAAACGGCAATGACGGGAAAGTAATGGGCGGTCATTGGGTCAAAGGCGGCTTCGGTTATGCCATGCGGTTTGCGGGCGGAAACGATTCCATAAGGATCGAGCGTTCTAAAATATTGGAACCGGGAATATTCAGTCTCGAATGCTGGTTCTCGCCGGATATAACTATTGATAAAAATCTGCCGGATTTTGGCTATTTATTCATGAAAACCCTTCCCCGTAAGGGATATTTTTTATGCTTCCGGAAAAAATGGGGTGTGCTGGGCTTCGCCGTTGGGACAGGCGCAAGCGGCAGCAGGGGGGCATACACTAAGACTTCCGAGTGGAAAGCGAAAAAATGGTACTATGTGGTTTGCACTTACGATGGTTCCAATGCGAAGCTCTATGTTAACGGGAATCTTGAGAGCACTACCCAGGTCGGACAAATGACGCCCAGCGGTAACATTCTGTCGATGGGGGCCGGCTTCAAAGGTATAATCGGGCAGGCGAAAATTTGGAATACGGTTCTTACTGACAAAATGATAGTAAAAATGTACAAAGAAGGAAAAAATAAAATTGCGGAGGAGGTTAAGTTGGTCGGGGAAAAAATCGAACGCACCAATAATTCCGGCGAAGCCGGGCAAAACGCTAAAGCCAGTTGGATATACCGGGCAAGACTCAACGGTACTGAATTCATAGTCCCGGACAAAACGGCTTTCCTCAGAAGTTACCGCAGACTCAGCGCAGAACCGCTCATAGATTTCATCAGCATTGCAGAAGAAGATAAAGCGCAGTGTTCACTCACCGGCCTAAAATGGAAATACTACTGGCAGAAATCATCCGCCACGATAATCAAAGGGAAAACCACTTATAAAGACTCCCCTTTAAAAGACAATAACTGGTATTCGCCCCGCCATTTGCAGGGCTGCCGCCAAATCGTGTTTGGCAGCAACGGGGAGGCGACCGAGTTCCAGACAAAAGGAAAACTCTGCAATGCATGGAGCCAGACTTTTTCCTGGGAAGAACATGTCCTGAAAAATGAGAATCTTAAAATCCTGAATATTGACTGGGAAAGAAAACTTACGGAAATAAGCGCTGTCCAGGCAATAATCAGATTGCCGCGCACGCTTCCCGTTGAGGCATATATAAAAACCGCCGGCAAAACAGTCAAACTGGAAGACGGTGCGAAAATAAATCTGGGCAAGGGGAAAGTAATATCAATACCCTGCCCAACACAAGCGTCTTTACTTGATATTTCCTTTGATCTTCCCGGTAAAATAGAACTTTTAAAGCCCCGATCCATGGAAAAACTGCTCGGCGGCTGGAGCTTGCGATTTATTCCGGAAGATGCAGAATCTATAAAAAGATTTTCTCTGAAACTTGCAGATCACGCTTACCGGAAATTAAACGGGAACGGAGTGGAAATAGCCACAAATATGGAGTCCGGCAGCTATTCGGCTTTTGCCGGGGGCATGCCCCTGTTCCAGATATATGGAACCGAACAGCACGCGGTTCAAGGGCCTGCGGGAAACTGGAAAACAACGATATTGGGCAAAGAAAATAATTTTTATCTGAAAAGTATTGGGAAAATTGTAAGCGACTGGAAATCGGTTTGCCGAATAACTCCCAAAAAAATAATCTTCGACTTCCAAAAAGAAAAAGCGTTCCAAGATTCGGGAATAATGATCAGAATACCTTATGTCTGGGTATCATCACGCTATCTCGTACGACGCTTCACAGAGAAAGCGGCAATGACCGGAATTGTTCCTCCCTATGCTGCGGATCAAGCCCTGAATAACCTGACCTGTGAAGAAGCATCGGGAAGTTGTCCCTTGAAAATCGGCGCCTGTATTGATCTGGGCATATTTCCCGCAAACAGCCGTCTTGAATGGTTTCCAACCGAATCAGAAAAAGTAAGTTTTATATTCCGCCGGGATTGCCGGGTCGTGGCCGGGAGGTTCCGGCAGGCGCTGTATAATCCGCCCTTCGACCTGACCACCCTTCCCACTTGGAGCAACATGGTCTCATCCTCGGAAAAACACGGCGCTATAGCTCTGAATTTACCGGCGTTCTTTAACTTGCACCCCGTGGAAAAAAACGCCAGGGGGGTGGCCGTGGAATGTCTTTATGAAAGACTGGGGAACGGGGGAACGGCACTTCCCGGAAAAAATCGCGTTTCTCCGGGAAATAATGATATTACCTGCACAAAGCAGGGAACTACCGTGCTTGTAACAACCCCGTACTGGCAGGTGACGCATGATGTCACCCGGGGCGGTGTCCCGACTGGAATTGTTTTTCCGCAAGGCTTGAATGAAAATATTCTCAAGGCGCCGATAAGTTCTTATATAATGGGCGGAACGGATAAAATTATCCGCGAATCCGATTCCGGAAACGTAAATATCAAAACCGAAAAAATGAAGGACGGGAAAATAAAACTGGTTGTTCACGGGAAACTGGGAAGTACTAAGCTGCCCTTCACTACTGAATATATTTATGACCGGGGTGGTTTACGACGAAATCTCACTCTGGATTTCAGCAAGGTTCCGTTGGAAATAAAAACCCTTGGAGTTGTCCGGATTGAGACCGCGCCGTGGCTGGACCATGCCAAATATAAACCCTGCCTGATGAAATACGTCAAGGCGGTCTTCCCCGGACCGGCCGTCACCCAGGGAGTCCGCATGCATCTTGGCGTAATGGGGCTTTACCACCAGAACGGAGAAGGTATTGATCTTACCCCGGCAAGCGATATCTGGCGCTGGTATGTATTGGGAGAAAATAAAGGGTTTTTCGCAATAGAAGGGAATAATGCCAACCCGGTGATCATCGCGGAAGCCCTCCATATTGAAAAATGCGTAAAAGTCGATAAAAAACTTTCTTTCGAACATTATATAGGACTGCCCGAAGCCAAAAACCCCGCCCCAAAAAAATGGCGGCCGTGCGGAATAAGCGAGCCCCAATGGGTTACAGGCAATGACAAAGTCGTTAAATCTTTTTCAGAGAATGGAATAAACGTTGCAATGAGTCCGATCTGTAACGCGGGGTTTGGCTGGTATTACAAACCGCTCCCGCCGGCGTGCTGGGAGGCCGGGGTAAAACTGGCGCAGAACGGCATTTTTCCCCTGCCGTTTTTTGCGCCCAGTTGCTTTGTGAAAAAATGCGGAGAACTCGATAAAAATATAGAAAAATGGACAATGGGGAAGTTTGTAAACGGTAAATATAAACCGGCATGGGCAGGTCCTTACCTCATGGGCTGTTATGAATCCGCCGGCTTGACTGAGTTCATGAAAAAGGGTTACAAACATGTTATGAATAATTATCCGCACCACGGCATTTATTGTGATTTCATCTATCCGCTAGGGCCCTGCAATAATCCTTCGCATGCCCGGATTCCACATATCGGGATGGACGGGTTGCTGGACTTTTGCAGTTGGATAAAAAAAGAGCTCCTGCAAAAAGATCAGATTTTTTATGCGCATACCGGCTATTGCCCGGTCTATAACGTAGAAAGCTATTGCGACCTGGCGTTCACGTGGGAAGAAATGAATTACTGGTACAACTATGAAGGGCGTCCGGTATCCCTGGCGAGAGTATCCGAATGCGGAGTGCAGAGTTCCAATCTGCAAAGAGCCCTTGACCCGCATGCAATGTTTTCGTGGATAAAAAGGAACGGGGAACCTTTGGGAAGAGTAAGGCATCTGCCTGAAGACTGCCAGGCTCTTACCACCCGCATGGCCCTGAACGGGGTGTTCCCGTTGTTGCATACCGGTATGTTATGTCCGGTTTCCGCTCAGGATTTATTGAACAAGGCAAAAAGTTTTCTAAAACTGGCAAAAGCATTTCGGGGAATACCGCTTTCGGAATATCATTTTATGGACTGGAAGACGCAAAATACAGTGTTAACGGATGACCCATATGTAAAGACGGCCGTGTATTTCAAACCCGGAAGTCTCATTATCGTAATGGGCGTACCGGAAGATTACAGGAAACATAAGTTTAACTGGAAAGTATCTGAAAGTTTTATTAAACAGTTAAAACTCCGACATAAATTGACGATAAAAAATAATCTCACCGGAAACTCAAATAATATACCTTCTTCCCAATTGGGTAAAAACGGAATAAATACCGAACTCGACGGTTTTGATTTTACCGTAGTAAATATTTCCGCCTTATAAAGGAATGTTGAGAGTAAGCCGCCCGACTGCACCATGGAGTTTCCCGGTTATTACTCTGATTATATCACCATGCAAACAGTATCCCGTCAGCAGAAATAACGGATTTTGCGCCGACGGTCGCAGAATGCATGGATATCGAACTGCAAGCGGACGGGAAAAGCATATTTCCCCATCGCTGATGGGGAAATCACTGTTTCTTATTTTTTATAGATGAAAACTTCGGGAAAATATAATTTGTACTGAATGGCCGCCAGCCGCAGCAGAAAAGCTGAAAATATCCCGCTCCAGAATACTGCGGCAGGCCAAACTCCAAGACTCTTTAAAAATATGTAAACCACTCCGCCAAGCAACAGGGGAATTGCATATAATTCCCGTTTCAAAAGCAGGGGTTTCTCCTGTGTCAGGACATCCCGCACAATGCCCCCGGCAACACCTGTTATAATTCCCATCAGCACTGCGATTTCACCCGGATACTTCAGGTTGAGCGTCATTTCAAGCGCCTGGATATTGAACATTGACACGCCCACCGCATCCGCGATCAGCAAAGTCTTGTAGGACAAAAACGGAATTTTCGTAAAAAAGAAAAAAACAACGAGGCGATCAGGCTTGTCCAGAAATAATTGACATCCCCGATCCAGAAAACCGGATAACGCCCCAAAAGCACATCCCGCATGCTTCCCCCCGCCAAAGCGGTAATCAGCCCAAGAACAACAACACTGAAAATATCCATTTTCTTTCTTTCCGCCGCCATTACGCCTGTTCCGGAAAAAACCGCAATCGCAATCAAACCTGATATATATATGCCCATTTCAGCTAAAAGTTATTTTTGTTTTCTATTGAAAAAACAGGGTTTATTTTCCAGGAAGCATCAACATTCATTCACGTAATCATGTCCGGCGAAGGTTTCCGCCAGATGCGCGGTCGGGGCGACCGGCCGGCCATGGTTCTCGCCCCACATGTAATACCCGTTGTAAACAACCGGGCCGCGGTCGCGGTTGATCGCGTCCGGGAAAGCGTCCCGGAAACGGCTTTGCCACAAGTGCATGACCGGCATAACTGCGGCGTCGAAACGTTCATAATCCTCGATATTCGCGAAATCCGCCGGGGACAGCGGATTCCAGGCATAATAAGCCCCGGCAAAGAGAGTGACCAATTTTTCCGCCAGGTTGTTCCAACCCCAGAAAGTTATATTCACGCCTTCAAGGTTCGGACTGTTCAGCGCGCCCCGGCACCAGGCCCGGGTAGCGTGAAACGCGCCCCGGTGCGCGGCCATCCCCTGCCCCGCCCCCATGATCCAGCGCATCTTGTCTTTGCCCGAATATTTTACGATATTTTCGCTGATCTTGGCGGCGTTCGCGTTCCAGTAATTCCACGGTTCGATAATTACCCTGTCCTGAATCTGTTCCGGTACCGGCCGTCCTCCATGATCGGCCCAAACCCGCATCGTCAGTTCCCTGTCATGTTTTTTCCCGGTTTTTTCAAGTATATTGCAGACTTTGTAAAGCAAATCCGCCGGAGTAAACGCCGAAGGCATGGAACGGTCGAGATACCAGTTCGCCTCGTCCATGCCGAAATGCACCGTCCCTTTCCGGCCCGGGAAAATCTCAACTATCTGTTCAGTCAAATCTTCAATC
>JBAYCO010000121.1:0-9275 GCA_041668685.1 Victivallaceae bacterium
ATGCTTTAATTCGCAACATAAGCGCAGGGAAAGATGAAAAAAAAGTTTTTGCTCACAGCTTTTTTAATATTTGTTCTTCTCATTGCGTACCTTGTCTTTTCTGTTAGAAACAAAAATATTTCTGAAAAATATCATCCCTGTCTCAACAACGGGGAAAAATGGATTATAGGCTACTTCCAAAGCGGAGGTTCGGGAATACACAACGCTTCTTTAATAAATTTTATTAACCGTTTGGCGGCTAAAGGATGGTTAGAGCCCTTAAACTGGACGAAATTGCCAAGGCATTCGAGTGCAGAAGATATATGGCTCTTTCTTGCCAGGAATATGAAAAGTAAATATTTATCAGTTCAGGCAAAACATTTTTGGTGCTCTGACTGGAATCAGTCCAGGCGGCGAATAGTCCGGAGCCAGGTTCTGGAAAGCCTGCGGAGTAATCAGGTTAACATGATGCTCGCAATGGGGACTTGGGCAGGGCAGGATTTAGCAAATAATCTGCATACCACCCCGACTCTTTGTATGGAATCATCGTTTCCCATGAAAAAACTTTTCAAAAACGAGGACGATATACCGGAACATGTTCATTTGCTTCACGATCCCAACTTCCTGCTGCGCCAAGTCCGCCTGTTCCGGAAAATAACGAAATTCAAAACCCTCGGAGTAGTATATACCGCCAGTTCCGAGGGTCGTTCGCGGGCAAGCCTGAAATTACTGAAACAATTCAGTGAACAGGATAACTTCGAACTTTTTTCCGTCAGGATACTTCCCAGTGAGAAATTAAAATCCAGGAAAGTGCTTGACAGCTATATAAAAGCGTATAAAAAAATGGCTCCGCACGTGGATGCGATATGGCTTACTTCTAATTTTATGGACAATCCGAAAACCGCCGGAATGATCCTCGAACCGTTGTTTTCTTATAGAATTCCGACTTGGTATCCATATGGCACCGCCGGCGTTAAAAACGGCGCGGTTTTCGGGGTGGTTCATGATCCCCGGCAGAGAGCCGAACATTATGCCGACATCGCGGCTAAAGTTTTTAATGGAGAAAAACCGGATATCGGGGACAGCTACCTGTCGTCCGACACTTATCTGGTAATAAATTATGCGGCGGCCAGAAAAGTAGGCCTGAAAATTCCCAAAACCCTGATTTCTGTCGCCAAAGAATCATATTTAAGTATAAATACCGGGGAGAAAATGTGAAACTGCAATCAGAAAATATTTTTGTCAAAGCAATTTTTATTTCTGTTATTCTTTGTATCGCTTTCTGGTTGGGCGAAAGCGCCGCCCATATGTTTTATTTTACGGAAACATTCGAATATTTCCTGAGCAATGAACCCCTGAATTTCATGGACGCCTTTTTATATCATGTCCCGAAATATTCTTTATTCATAAGACTGGTATATTGTGCGGTTACTCTGGGAGCCGGAGCAATAATCGGTCTTCTGCTGGAACGCGACCATAGAAGAATCCAGGCCCTGTTTGCCCGCGAACGGGATTACCATGAAGCCGTCAACGCCGTTAATGAAGGGATTTTTACTTACTGGACGGGTTCAAATAAAATTGAAGCCAGTACTTTGTGCTATTCGATACTGGGTTATGCCCCGAATGAAGTCGGCAATGACCTTAAAACCTTTTATCGCCTCATGGCTCCTGAAAAACGGGAAGAAGTCAGAAATTCCCTGCTGACCCATATTGAACAGGGCAGTTCGTTTGTTTTTGAGTTGAAAATGAAAACCAAAAACGGCAAGTGGAAATGGATAATGCTTAAAGGCAATGTCCAGGAGGCCAACAAGGACGGTTCCGCCAAACGCATAATGGGGATAGTCGCTGATATAACCGAACAGGTTGAAACCCGGGAAAAACTCGAACATTATACTGCCTGCCTTGAGGAAGCTGAAGGCGTTGCCCATGTCGGGCACTGGGAGTTTAATTATCGGAAGCGCGAAGCTGCCTGGTCTAATGAAATATTCAATATTCTACAGCTTTCGCCGAGTTCGCAATTATCCGACAGGCCCCGCAAAGCCCTGTCTTTGATTCATCCGGATGACCGCCGGCAAACCTGGCGGCTTTTCCTGAAATCCATAAGGGAAAATTTGAATTTTGACTATACCTATCGTGTCGTTCTCAAAGATAAAAGCATCAAATATATTTCCCAGCGCGGCCACCATGTTTTCGACGACAAGGGTATTGTCCGTTCGTTCGGGACAATACAGGATATCACCCAAAGCAGCCTTGCCACCCAAGCCCTTAAGAATTCCGAAAAACGCTACCGGACTTTATTTGACAATGTTTACCAGGGAATAGTGATTCTTGACCGGGAAACCAGAAAAGTTAAACTCGCCAACAAAATTTTCTGTCAAATGTTGGGATATGATAGCGATGAAATTCTCCAATGCAGCCTGGAAAACCTGCACCCGGCTCAGAATCTCAAGCTTGACGCCGCGTGGGCAAGTGTTCAGAAAAAACCTTTTTTCGGTAATGTCGATTGTCTCAAAAAAGACGGTTCCACGTTTCACGCCGAAGTGTACGCGTCGAATATTGTACTGGAAAGAATTCCCTGTATTATCGGTATTTTTAAAGATTTGACGGAAAGTTATAAGGTTGAATACGACCGCTATATGCTTAAAGCCGCGGTTGATAATTCGGATGTCGAGATTGCAATAAGCAATCCCGACGGTTCCATAGACTACTGTTCTCCGGCTCTCTGCCGTCGCCTGGGCTACAGTTCGCAGGAAATGAAACAAATGCGTATCTGGGATATCGATAAAACCATTAGCAAGGAAGATATCGATAACCTCTGTACCATATTGAGCCAGAAGAAGACCCGGAAAGGCGAAAGCATCCAGGTGGGAAAAGACGGCACGAAATTTGAGATAAGTTACGTTGCCGACTATGTGAAAATCGGCAGGCGGGAACTGGTTTGCTGGCGAGTCCATGATATAACTGAAAGCAAACGCCGGGAAGCTATCCTGGAAAACGCCAGACAGAAAGCGGAGGAATCGGACCGCTTGAAATCCATTTTTCTGGCGAACATCAGCCATGAGATCAGGACGCCGATGAATGGGATTCTCGGTTTCGCCGATCTTCTGCAGCGTGATGACCTGCCGTTTGAAAAATGCCGGCAGTACGCAAAAATCATTTCCGAGTGCGGCGGCAATCTCATGCAGCTTCTTAATGACATCCTGGATATTTCCAAAATAGAAGCGGGAGAAGTGGAATTCAAAAAAGAAGATTTCTGTATAAACGATGTTATTGAGGAACTCTATGATTTTTATGAACCGCAAACCAGACAGGCCGGCAAGGAGGTTTCCCTGCAAATGCACAAATCCCTCCGCAACGATGAAGCGGTGATATGTTCCGACCGGCGTTATCTGCACCAGATATTGACCAATTTGTTGAGCAACGCCATTAAGTTTACGGAACGAGGCGGAATCCTGATGGGGTATAACGCCAAACGCAACGGTATCGAATTTTTCGTTAAAGACAGCGGCGAAGGCATCCCGGCGGATATGCTTGACAAAATCTTTGAACCGTTCAGGCAGGGAGAGGAAATTCTTTCCCGCAAATATCACGGTTCCGGGTTAGGCTTGACCATAGCGAAAAGTTATGTCGAAATGCTCGGCGGATATATGTGGGTTGAATCCGAGGTCGGCAAAGGCACAACTTTTTATTTTACCCTGCCGTACACCGAAAACGCCAATATTGAAGTGACGCCTTCCGCATTACCGGTTAAAATGGATCATGACTGGCGGGACAAGACTTTGCTTATCGTCGAGGACAACCAGATCAGTTTCATGCTGTTGGAAAATATCCTGGAATCCACCGGCGCCTCAATTCTTCATGCCGAAACCGCTCAGGAAGGTATAAATATGGCCGAAAACAATGACGTCGATCTGGTTCTGATGGACGTAAGGCTGCCGGACTTTACCGGCTGGGAAGCCTCCAAGATCATCAAAAAGGCCAAACCCGATCTGCCGATAATAGTACAGACGGCCAACGCCAACGCCGAAGATAAAATCAAAACTTTCCAGGCCGGATGCGAAGCATACCTGACGAAGCCGATTATCAAGAAACAGTTCTACGCGACACTGGAAAAATGCCTGAACAAAACTGAGGAATAACTCCGTTACGGCTGGAAAAGATAGCCTTCCATTTCATCAAGCGTCTTTGCCGGGACTTCGTTTCTCCACTCATCCGGGGGCATCCAGTTGTCCGGCAGGAGACAGGCAATACAGGCGGCGCAGGGACCGATGGTTTCCCAGACGGTAAATTCATTCTGGTCTACCGAAAATCTTTCGATATTGGCGAAACGCCGCCAAACCGGATAAACCTTGTCCATGATTTTGGTTCTTTCTTCATAAGTCAAATTTTTTCCCCCCGTCAAGTCTTCAGGCATGAGATCAATATTTACGCCGTCAAAATAATGATCGGGGCGGGAAGGATAATTTAAACCGAAAACCATTTCATAGGCCTTGTATGCCACGAAAAAAGTATACGTATAAGGAGTTATACCCGGCAGCGGGGGAAGTATCCCGTCCGCATAGGAAGGCAGCGATAAAATCCTTATCGGCGAGTTTTTGCCGGTGCCGGTCGGCAGGGAGCGGCCCATGGGATTACAGCCGTGCAGCCAGTCGCTTAAAAGCAACGCCGCGTCCCGATAGGCATATCGGCCGGAAATCCGGTAAGCCATTATCAGCAGCCTGCCTTTTTTGAAAGGAATGGCGTTACCCCAGGAAAGGGTTTTGAAAAACGGATGCTCGGCCGGGAAATTCAAGTTGCGGTAGCTTAATTTTTGCTGATAGCCGTGCCATTTCTCAGCCTCTTTCATGACTACGGCCTTGTATTCCCTCTGGAAACCGAAAAATTCGCTGCCGCAGACCAGTATTTCAGACAGGAAAAACGGATTCAAAGGATACATGAGCTGGGCAAGTAAAGCGTCAAAATTTTCCTTGGTCAGGTATATCCGGTAATATTCATTGTGGCTCAGCTCATAAAGATTCAAAGCAGCCTTGAAGATCATTTCGGCCGGCAGATCCGGCGGTTCGACATAACTGTATTCGGCGGTCTTGCCTCCGCCTGTATTATGATTCCAACTGTATTTAATCTGGTTTTCCTTGTTTATGGCATAGCGGAAAGCTTTGGCCGCTGAATTCGCAAACAATTGAGCGCGGGCTTTGGCCCCGCACTTCAGGTAGGCTCGCGCCAGCAGCGCGGCGTGGGCGGCATACTGCATGGAACTGTGCCGGGTAGGAAGAGCGGCATAATAACGTTGCTTATCCTTCGACGGATTGTCTTCCTTGGGATGGCTGGTGGCTTCCAGCCAGCAGCCGACGCCGCCGTTTTCGCGTTGTGCCCGCCGCCATACTTCCACTCCCCAGGCGGCCTCGTCAATAATATCCGGAATACCGTTCCCGGATTCCGGGATGTGCTGCTGGCCGTCCCGGAATTTTTCCGGGAACATAAAGTAAGCGGACAGCAGGTCCTGGACAACGTCAAAGTGATAGGTGCGGCGGTCAAAATCGCCGGCATCCCACCAGCCGCCGTGAACGTTCGGCAATTTTGTATCCGTCCGGTTCTCGTAAATAACCGTAAAATGGTTTATTGCCACCGGTTTCCCGTATTGATTAAGATAACCGTAATCTTTGCCGGAAGGTTTGTAATCCGCGTCTTCCGGCGAAAAATTCGATATCCAGCTTTCCATGTGGTCTTCGCCCATTACCCAGTTGGTGCAGGGCGGCGCTTTTTTGATCCCGGACCGCTGATGGAAAAGTCCGCGGACATGCAGATAAAACGCCCGGCCGACAGCGTTATCGCTGACCTCAAAACTCCAGGACCGGCCGACTTCCGGGACATAGATATAGTATTTGCCCGGTGTTTTGAACGCGGAAAAATCCATCTCGCAAACCTGTTCGCCGTTCAACGGAATACGGTTTTTTTCCGCGGTGTAATACTGTTCATTCGTCCGCAGTTGGATTTTACCGGTATAAGCAACGGTATCGTCCTTTTCGTTTACAATATAGAATTTTTTGCCGAACCATTTTTCCGTGGGAAGCGGCCCGGCGGCGGCAAGCCACATCCCCAGATAGGCGAATTTGCGGCCGGCCGCGGGCAGGTAGCCTATCTGGTTGACCTTTATCGCCTGCGAAATGATTTTGCTTTCATCGTAATGAAACCGGACTTCTTCCCCGCCTTTGGTGGTGAGCGTATAAGTTTCACCGTGGCGCAGGGGCTGCGCCAGTTTAAAATAAGCGAAATGTGCCACCGCGGCGGCGTTCACCATTTTCAGTTCGCCGTCCGCTTTCGGCACCCGCATCTGGCCGACGGCATTGATCCAGTAAGTATTTTTCTCAAACTTTATCTTTTGATTTTTCGAATCGGTCAAATTGAAAAAATCCGGGTTTTCGAAATTCTTTTTTATTGTCGGCCGGTAAGACGCGATCACATTGACCGTGTTGAAATCATAATAAAAGTTGTAAGACCATTCTTTTTCCTTTATTTCACCGGTGTCGAGCTTTTTCAGGAATTCGCCGCATTCGATTTTAACGCGCTCGCGCATAAAGTCATTGTAATTGCCGACTACGCAAATCCACTCGTTCGTAATGAAATGAATTTTGAGTTTGCCTTTTACCGGCACCGGCTTATCGGGGAACTCCCGCTGTTTCGGCCCGATAGTGATCTTGCGTTTCCATAGTTCCTTCGTAAGTTTTTTCCTGTAATGCTCCAACAGGTCCTGCGTAAGCTTAATTCCGCCTTTCTGCGATACCTGTTTAATCTGCCCGGAGTCCAACGGTCCGTCAAAAGCTTTGACTTCATCTATTCTCACTCCATAGGCCTGGGTTATAGAAATTTTACCGATAACGAATTTACCGTAATCGCTGAGGTATTCCATATCCGCCTTGTAGGCTTCCTTCCCATCAACGTAGACGGTATATTTGTTTCCTCTTCCCTGCGGAGGGACAACCATGGCGTAATGGCGCCAGGTATTGTCGGCGAAACGCTGATGACTGTAGCTTTTTCCTTTCCCGACTTTGGAATTAACGATTCCCCAGGATGAAAAAAATAACGCGCCCGGAGAATTTTTCTCATCAGCGCCGCTGCCGAAAAAAATCCCCCCGTAGGAATTACCTTCCGGCAGGCGGAGAAAGCCGCAAATAGTAAATCCCTTCCGGTTATCAAAAGGCAGCGCCGGGCCGACCGCCCCGTATTCGGCTTTCTGGACTGCGGTCGGACCGAAACAGCGGTTGTTTTTCCCGACTATTTCCGGGGCGTCGGAAAAAATATTGGCCGTTGACAACGCTTTTAGGTGGCGGTTATTGCCGGACGAATCGTTGAAGTTATTATCGAGCTTGTACCATGCCAGGAGCCTGGGCATATCCCCGGCGCTGATTAAGCACGAACAGAAAACAAACAGTATGGCAAACAGGAATGCGCGCATAAAAATCTCCTTGGACAAGACAATTATATATATGGTACAACAATGCTTACAATATTATGTCTTTCTAAAACAAAATCAAATGAAATCGCAGTAAACGTTTTTCCGATTTTTTTTAAAACTTTTATTGACAAGCGGCAAAAAAGATTCTATACTAATATATAGAACAGATAGAACAGATATCGGCGATAGCCGGTACTATTCAGGCAATAACAAGGATCGGCAGTATGAAATTGGCGCTGAAGGAACCGCTCAGAAATAATAATGTCCTTCTCCACATCCAGATCAAACAGAAATTAATGGATGAATTCAGGAGAGGAAAAATTAAACCGGGAGATCCTTTCCCCTCGGTCAGGGAATTGACCAGAAGGTTCGGTACGACGATTGTTACTATTGACAAAACGATAAAAGAACTGAAAAAGGACGGGATCATCCATTCCTATCCCAGGAAAGGGTCTTTATGGGGCAAAAAAAAGAATTTCGCTCATTACCGGACCATCGGCATACATGCACCGGTACTTGGAGAGATAAGCCCGGAACGAACCCCGTATTATTATGCGGTAATTGAAGGGCTTCGGAACAGTCTGTCTTCAAACGGTTTCTGTATCAAACTCTTGAGAAGCTCGATACTGGATGACGACGACAGTTTGAACAATATCTGCTGCGACGGTGTTATTTGTACCGGTTCCGATATGGAAATAATGACCGCCGTCAGCCGGTTCAAAAAGCTTAACCTTCCGTATCTGCTTCTTGACCGTCCCTGTGAAGACGATACCTTGAACTATCTTGAACGTGACAGCGAGAAAAACATCTATGAAATGACAAAATTCCTCATTGATAAAAATTATAAGAAGATCGGTCTTATCAGCCTGGACAGTGATTTGTGGATATTTGAAAAAATTTACCGCGGCTACAGGAACGCAATGAATGAAAACGGGCTGGATTGTTCTGAAAGAATTTTCAAATTAACACCGGACGAGAATTCATATTTTAAAGAACCGGATAATGATAAGTTCCTTAATTTCTGTAAGATGCAGACGGCGCTTATAATCGGCACGCATCATAAACATCTTATCGACTATGTAACAGGATTTCTTACAAAAAATGGAATGGACGTTCCCGGGAAATGCGCCGTTTTATCTTTGAGCAACACGGAAGAATTGGCTTCGAACGGAATTCCGCTTTCCTGTTTCCCGGTTACGCCCTACCGGATGGGAGCAAAAGCCGGTGAAGGGATCGTGAAACTACTTGAAAGCGAAACGCCGGAACCGTTAAATATAGAATTCAAAACCGATATAAAATGGAAATATTAAAATCGTACCGGAAATCTGAAACCTGAATAAAGGAGATGGAAAAATGAATGTGAAATCCAAAATTTTCACCCTTATCGAATTGCTCGTCGTGATCGCGATCATAGCGATCCTAGCCTCAATGCTGCTGCCGGCATTGAGCAAAGCCAGGGAAAAAGCAAAAACTATTAAATGCGCTTCTCAGCTTAAAGAATTCGGTACCGGGATCAATGCCTACCTGAGTGATTATGACGGGTGTTTTCCCGCCAATCCGAATGATACTAATTATAAATATTGGGACTATCATTTAATGCCTTATATTGCCTATAAAACAAGAAGTCGAAGCGTTGCGGATACAATTGATCAGTACAGTCTTTTTCATTGTCCGAGCGGAACGATGGCAAGCAGCGAAAGTTATGCTTATCCGTACAGGGCAAGAGGGTATGGATTCAATGGATATCTGTGTAGAAATATTAATAATTCAGGTAAAATTTCCAATTTAAAAAATTCTTCTTTGATAGTTACAATGACAGAAGTCGGGAACTTTTCTTCGGGAG
>JBAYCO010000122.1:0-9266 GCA_041668685.1 Victivallaceae bacterium
AAAACCGCCATGGGCGCTGATAAAATGATCCCCTGCCGCCAAATGCCGGATTCGGCGACGGCCGTCAGGCAACTGAAAGCGGAAGGCGTCAAACAGGTTCTGGCGGTGGAATGCACTGCCGACAGCGTTTTTGCGTGGGACTATGAATACGAATTTCCGCTGGCGATAGTCATGGGCAACGAAGCGCTGGGAATTGAAGAAAAAACCTTGAAATTATGCGACGGCGTGATAAGTTTGCCTATGTTCGGGAAAAAAGAATCTATCAATGTGGGTAATTGCGCGGCGGCGGTGCTTTACGCGATAATCGCCAAAACGAGGGATAAGTCATTATGAAAGCTAAACTTATCGGGAAACATCTTGAAGATATAATTCCTTTGCTGGAAGCCCGGGGTTTTGAGCTGACTGACGGCACGGCGGAACTGATTGTCGCGCACGGCGGCGACGGCGCGCTCTTGGATGCCGAACGCCTTTATCCCGGAATTCCCAAATTGCCGCTGCGCGACGAAGAAACCGCTCCGCTCTGCAAAGAACACTCCTACGAAAAACAGCTTGACGAATTTTGCGCCGGCAGAAGCGTTAAAACGCTTAATCCCAAATTACACTGCCGCTTCCGGGAACGGGAAATTTTCGGCCTCAACGATATTTTCATTCACAACAGCAACCGGGCCCGCGCCATGCGCTACCGGGTTTGGATAAATGATGAGCTTTACGCCAACGAGATCGTCGGAGATGCGGTCGGCATGTCAACGGTTCACGGCAGCACGGCGTATTACCGCAGCATAACGCACAGTATTTTCAAAACCGGGCTGGGGCTGGCTTTCAGCAACAGTACCGAAGTGGTCAATCACCTGGTGCTTCCTGATGACGCGGTTGTGAAGATCAGGATAATTCGCGGCCCTGGGTTGATTATCGCGGATAACAACCCTGATTTTATCGAAATCCCGCAGGATTGCGAAGTCGCTGTCCACAAGGCGAAAGAAAACGCCGTCATCTACGGACTTGCTAATTTCATGTGCCAGAGGTGCCGCCTGCTTCGCCACCCCCGCCAGTTTAAAGATGAAAACCCGTTTATTTTTAACCACAAGAATTCCCAATGAAAATATTGATAAGCGCCGGCCCGACCCGCGAAAAAATAGACATTGTCAGGTTCCTGTCCAACCGTTCGTCCGGGAAAATGGGTTATGCTTTAGCCGCCGCCGCCGCTGAACGCGGCTGGGAGGTGGTTCTGGTCAGCGGCCCGGTAAATCTGTCCGCTCCCGCCGGGGTACGCCTGGTAAATGTCGAGTCCGCCGCCGAAATGGCTTCGGCGGTCAAAGCCGAAGCCGCCGATGCCGATTTGGTCATCATGGCCGCCGCGGTCGCTGATTTTACCCCGAAACAATACTGCGAACAAAAACTCAAGAAAACTTCCGGCAGCCTGACGCTGGAACTTGAAGCGACGGAGGATATTCTGCTTACCCTGGGACAAAACAAACCGGCCGGTCAAATCCTGGTGGGCTTTGCCGCCGAAAGCGAAAACCTGCTGGCTAACGCCAGAGACAAAATGCGGCGTAAAAATCTCGATTGGATAGCCGCCAACGATATCAGCAAAACCGACAGCGGCTTCGCGGCAGACGCCAACGCCGTAACTTTATTATCATGTGACGGCGGAATAATTGAGCTTACCCAGGACAGCAAAAAGAATATAGCTGAAAAAATCATAGGTATTCTGGAACAAACAATTTAATCGAAATCATGAAAACAGCAATTTATTACCACCATTTAATTAACGGCAAATAACATGTCAGGTTCCGTAAAAATAAAAGTTCTTGGATCAGGCGCGGCAGACCATTTGTGGGACAAGATCGGCGAGGAAGGAGTGCGTGGCAGTTCCGGCACGCTGATTAACACCGGCATCCTGATCGACTGCGGCGTTACCGGAATCGCCAACCTTTCCCGCTTCGGGATATCTCCGGACACGTTAACCGACCTGATCATCACCCATTCGCACAGAGATCATTTTGTTCCGGCCGTAATTGCTGAAATCATCGCGTCCAGAACCACAGAAACGCCGCTTAATATCCGGGCGGCGCCGGAAGCTATCGCACTGTTGAGTGAAAAATTTGCCGGGAAATTTACCCCTTATTCACTACTGCCCGGAGACCGTTTCACGATTGGAAATTTGAATTTCACCGCCCTGCCCGCCAATCATCAGGTGGAAAATTCGACCGAACAGGCCCTGAATTACCTTATTGAAACTCCATACGGCAACATTTTATACGCCCTGGACGGTGCCTGGATGCTCAAAAAAGCCAGAATGTTGATCGGAGATAAGAAACTCCGTATGATTTTCTGGGATGCGACCATGGCGGAACCCGGCAACTGGCGTATTTTCGAGCATAATGACCCGGCGATGATTTCCCTGATGATGACGGCGCTCGAAAAAGAGGGAACGGTAAATGGTGAAACCATCGTAGTTCTGGATCATCTGGCACGTACCCTGTGGCCGGAAAACCCGGAAACCGCCGCCGTCCATAATTGGCTTTTAGCTTTTGACGGTATGGAACTGGAACTTAAATAAAGTTATTTTTTATGGCTGTTCATGCTGACCCCGCCGCTGATGACCAGCTTCATGCCTTCACTGACTTTCATGTCGAGGAACTGACAGTCTTCGCGCGGCACAAAAAGCAGAAAACCGCTTGTCGGGTTCGGGGTGGTCGGGACAAAAATACTCAACAAATCCTTACCGGTCCCGGCGGAAAGCTCGAATTCGCCCTTGTTCTCATTCGTCAGGAAACCCAGCGTGTAAATTCCCTTGCGAGGGTATTCTATCAGCACCACATGCCGGAACATATTGCCCTGCGGCGTCCAGAGCGCTTCCCCTATCTGCCTGGAAGTTATGTAGACGGAACGCAGGATCGGGACTTTCAGAAGCACCCATTCGGTTATCCCGGCCAATACCCGGCCGAACTTATAACGCATGAATTCGCCGATCGCAAGCAAAACCAGTATGATGACCAGCAAAGTCCCAACCCTGACGGCCTGCTTCAACCAGAACATTTTATCCACATTCGGGACGAAATTCTCAACCAGGATCACAGCCCATGTGGTTAACTGCACATAGAGAAAACCGGCCAGCCACAAAGTTACCAGAACCGGCAGCAGGACGAGTATGCCCGCCAGGAAACGGTTTTTAAGCCATCTTAAAATATCATTCTTTGACTTTTTCATGGTCCAAATCAAACGGTTTTATTTCAACTAATATCACCCGGCGGCGGTCGGCTTTCAGGATTTTGAAAACGCCGATGCCGTCAATTGTTATTTCCTCGTTCTCTTTCGGTATCTTGCCGAATTCCCCGCAAACATAACCGGCTATCGTATCGACATCCTCATCTTCGGGCAATTCCAAGCCGAATTCATGGTTGATATCGCAGACCAGACAGCGCCCCTCCGCCTGGATCGTACCGTCCGGCATAAGCCGCATTTCGTTGTTTTCATCTTCATTCTGGTCATATTCATCGCGAATTTCGCCGACAATTTCCTCGATGATGTCTTCGAGCGTAACGACTCCGGCCGTACCGCCGTATTCGTCGATAATTATCGCCACGTGGATTTTATTGGCCTGGAACTCTTCAAGCAGATCGCCGACATTTTTGGTTTCGGGAATAAAAAGCGGAGCGTGCATAAAATCGGCCAGAGTCGTAAACGACTTTTCCGTATCAAGAAAGTCCTTGGCGTAAATAATGCCTCTTATTTCATCAATGTTCTTACCGTAAACAGGTATGCGGCTGTGTCCGCTTTGCACAATCATGCGCTTCGCCTCCTCAATCGAGGCTTTCGCCGACAGCGTGCTCATATCCACGCGAGGCGTCATTATCTCCCTTACCAAAGTATCGTCAAGGTCGAATATCCCGCGAATCATGCGCTTTTCGTCTTCTTCAAGGCTTTCACCGTGATCATTGCTGTCGTGTTCGACAAGGGACATTATTTCGTCTTCGGCCGAGGTCTTCTCCTCGTCGTTTTCGGCTGCCGCGCCGGATTCGCCGATCCGTATCAGGAAAAGCACCGGACGAAAGACGATCAGGGTCAGGAAACGAAGAAGCGGCAGGGTCATGCGCAGAAAAAAGACATCCATTCTTTTTAACATAAGACTTGAGATAAGGGAACAAAGCAGCAGCAGCGCAAATACAACCAGCAGCGCCCAGCCAGTAACTTTATAAAATGAAAATGCCGTATTCTGTTGTTTTACGAATGAAAACAGCAGAATGCTCAGTACGGTTAACAGCAAAAGGAGCAGGTATCTGAATATTACATTGAGCTCATTGCGATGTTCCGACCAGAAATCAAGTTTTTTTGCGATATTCTTGTTTTCCGTTTCCAAGCGGCGAATGCGGCCCGGCGTCAGTCCGTTAAAAAATTCCCAGGCGGTCAACAGCCAGATAAAAACCAGTATTCCCAAAATCAGGAAATCAATACTCATATTTCTTTTTAAGCCCCTCCCAGGCTTTTCAGTTATCAGTTATCAGCCGTTGCATCCGGCTTTTTACTTCATTTTCAATTTTCAATTATTACTCAGGGAAAATCGTTTCCAGTTCAAATTCTTCTTCCAAAACTTTCATAATTTCCCTTTCCCGCCGCCGCATTCTCTTTCTGCTCCGGCTGTCCAGATCATCCTCTCCCGCGCAATGCAGAAGACCATGAACAATATAAAGCGTCAGCTCCCCGGCGTAACTGGAGTTAACGCGTTTTTCGCCTTCACGCGCGGCAACATCGACGCAGACGAACAAATCCGCCGCCGTATCACCGTCAAACACGGGTTCCCCGCCTTCAAGGTAACAAAAACTTATAACGTCAGTCGTACCCTCATGACCGACAAAATCCGCATTTATTTCAGCCATTTTCCGGTCCCCGACAAAAGTAATATTGATTACCAGGTCACGTTCAACCGGCAGACGCGCCAGCCGGGCCGCCCTCTGAATCATTTGTTTTATCAGTTTTTTCCGCGGCGGCTTCCTTGTTTTGTGCCGCCACGAATAAGTCGTCTTCATCATTAACCTCATCTTTAGGATACGCTATCCTGCCGTGATTCATGGTAATCAGGGTTTTCGTAAAGCTTTCTTTTATTTTGGTCAATTCGGCAATGGTCAGGTCGGCGCAGGCCAGTTGTCCGTCCCGGATGCGTTTGCGGATGATTTCCCAGACCAGCGCTTCTATTTTGTTCGGCGTCGGCTTAATCATTGCCCTGGAAGCGGCTTCGCAAGCGTCCGCGAGACTTATAATGACAATTTCCTTTTCCACCGGCAGCGGCCCCGGATAACGGTATTCGCTTTCATCCACCGGAACGCTTTTTTCCTTGTTTTCATCCAAGGCGCGTTTATAAAAATAATATACTATATTCGTACCGTGATGCTGCTGAATGGCGTCCCGGATAATTTTGCGCAATTTGTATTTAAGCGCCAGATCGACCCCTTCCTTAACGTGGTTGAGAATAATCAGGCTGCTCATCCGGGGGTGGAGGTCGGCGTGTTTATTTTCCGACTCAAAGATATTTTCAATAAAATATTCGGGTTTCGTCAGCTTGCCGATATCATGAAACATTGCGCCCACGCGGGCCTTTATCGGATTGGCTTTGATTGCCTTGGCGGCGTATTCCGCCAAACTCGCGACCATCAGGCTGTGATGAAACGTTCCCGGCGCTTCAAGCTCAAGCCGCCGAAGCAGCGGATGACTGTAGTCGCACAGCGTAAACAACGCCATATTGGTGGTAACGCCGAAAAGAAGTTCGAAAATAAAGATCAGGATCAGCGCGATAGTAGCAGTAACAAAAGCGTTGCAGAAAAACAAACCGATTGCCCAGAAAAATACTTCCGGCGACGAATTCACGTGCCACAACTGTCCGAAATCCATAAGCCAGAACAAAAAGAATACTATCAGGAAACTACGGATAAAAAAGACCCGGTAGTTCGCTGATCTCCTGACCGCGATAGCCGCCAGGCAGCAGATTACGATTCCCTGCAATGCGGTGTCAAATGAATTGCTCAACATCGTTGAAGTTATTGCCGAAACAAAAAAACCGACATAAAGCGCCACCCTGAAACCGATCATCACGGACAGCAGGATAGCGGACAAAGCCAACGGAACGGCCGCGGTTATCAAACTCGGCGAAATTGAAAAAATGGAACTTACGAAATAGAAAAGCTTGATGAAAAGATAATTTATGACCAGGGAAACAATCACAATAGTTCCGGTCAGGGCGAGTTTCTGGTTGCTTTTGACCACTTCCGGGTGGATATGATACATGTAAAACCCGACAAAGAGCATAAGGATAAAACTCCAGGTAAGGTTCTGGATTATTTTGTGCACAGAGTCGGTTTCCTCAAGCCGCTCCCGGTACTGTTTATCATAAGCGGCGGTACAGTCAAGGTCTTTCTGGGTAATCTTCTGATTAACGGCGATAATAACGTCGTTTTTCTTTACCTCGACTTTGAGCGGGGCGACATTTTGCGCGGCTTCGTCCTGTTTCGCCTTTACCATTGCGGTATCGAGAACCAGATTGCCTTTGACCCCGACTATGGCATTGAAAACCTGAACGAGGATTTTTTGCAGCGAATCCCTGGCTTTGCCGGGAGAATAGTACTTAAGGACGACATCGACAATCTGCCGGGAAGCTTCTTCCGGGTTGGGTATCTGCAATGCCGGCTTGGGAAGGCGGTCGCGGTTCGCCGAATCAATGATCCTGATCTGCTGCCCGACTTTATAATTTTCCTTTTCTTCCCGGCTGAATATGCCGCCGTTCAGAACGGTGCTCAATTCTTTTCGAAACTGTTCCCTGGCGGTTTCATTCCGGATCAGCTGGTAAATCAGGTTCAGGGAACCATCGTCAAGTTTATTCAGCAGGCTCCCGAAAACTTTGTCGGAAGAAGGTTCCGGCGTTTTGTTTTTGACGGCATTGGCGCGAGCCGCCACGGCGGAAAAGAATTCCTTGAGAAGCTCCAGTGAGTGTTCCTGGGTAATATTGTTTATCCTGAAATAGAGCGGAACCGCCTCCCTGGCCTCATTTCTGAGCTGTTTTGTCCGCTCATTGTCCGTGTAAACAAAATCAAAATCCGCAAAAATGGTTTTCGGCGCCTGCTGGGACAAAATCAGGGGAGCGTTGACGGGACGCAGGGAAGGCAGGGTAAGCATCAGCGAACAAATCGCCCAGAGAAGGGCGAGCATGAACAAGCCGAGCACTTTGGAGTGTTCGGCGGCGTTGGTCAACGGGCTGTCCGTACGCCGTTTACGCGATCCCACCAGTCCGCGCTGTTCCATTCGGCGTTTATTCAACTGCTGTTCAATAATATCTTTCAGCCAATTAAACACTTTTTTCGTTTCCCCGATGATAGGCGTTGATTATTTTTTCCACAAGCATATGACGGACGACATCTTTCGAACTGAACCTGCATATTCCGATTTCCTGAATATCCTTAAGGGTTTTTACCGCGTGCGTCAGTCCCGAATTCTGATTCGGCGGCAAATCCGTCTGGAGGGGATCTCCGGTAATGACGCACTGGGAGTCAAATCCAAGGCGGGTCAGGAACATCAGCATTTGCTCCGGGGTCGTGTTCTGGGCTTCGTCAAGAATAATAAAAGCGTTATTTAAAGTCCGGCCGCGCATAAACGCCAACGGCGCCACTTCAATAACGCTGCGTTCGATCAGACCGGCGGCTTCGTCGAAATCCACCATGTCGTAAAGGGCGTCATACAAAGGGCGCAGGTAAGGCATAATTTTTTCTTCAAGGCTGCCGGGAAGGAAACCAAGATTTTCACCGGCTTCCTTGGCCGGACGGGTCAGGATAATGCGCGCGTAATTTCCCTGGAGCAGTTCTGAAACCGCCATCGCCATCGCGAGGTAAGTTTTTCCGGTTCCGGCCGGTCCCACCCCGAAAACAATGTCGTTCCCCCGGATCAGGCGCAAGTAATCCAACTGCGCCCGGCTTCGCGGGACAATATCGCGTTTTTTGGGGCCGACCTTTATTTTTTCGGAAAAAAGCTGTTTCAACTCGCCTGCTGAATTGTTGCTGAAAGCGCGCAACACCTGTTCAAAATCATTCTGATCGAGATGTCCATTGCGCATTTTGTATACGGCGGCAAGTTCCGCAAAGAATTCCTTGGCGCGTTTTACTGCGGCGTTTTCTCCGGAAATTTTTATCCAGAAATCACGCGCGGTAAGGCTGACATTCAGGAGGTTTTCCGCCAGCTTCAGATTTTTCCGGGCATGGTTGGCAAAAACTTCATGCATGACCATGCCGTTTTCAAAGTAGAATTTATTTTCCTCGTCCGTCATCGTCGATGAACTGAACTCCGTAAGTTAAGCAATCCGTCAGGGGATCCGTAAAGTCATTCCCGGCATCACCCTGCTGGTTCCTTTGAGGATATCATCATTGGCGGCTTGTATTTTCTTCCATTGAGTGCCGTCGTTGTAAAGTTTTTTGGCGATTTTCCAGAGAGTATCGTTTTTCTGCACCACGTAAACCTTTTGTCTTTCTTTTATATCAACGGCCTTTATAATTTCAGAGGTAACTTTGCCTTTATTGTCTTTCACAATGACGTCTTCAACGACCAAAGTTTCATTTTCAACCGGCAGGGCTTCCGGCGCTCCGGCTTTCGGGGGAGCAAGTTCAGAAACGGGAGCCTCCGTATTTGCTTCGGCGCTTGCAGGCGGCACAGTTTGAGGAGCGTTCCATGCGGGATAGCTCTTCTTGATATATCCCTCCCAGCGTTTTTCTTCAGTTCCCAACGGAGTCTGAGCCAAACGGGGGGCGCAGCCGGCAACGGCGAACAACAGAGCCAATACGGTCAGGCAGATATAGGATTTCATCGTTTTACTCCCATTATTTATTATAAAGTTACCATGGAAAAAATCCCTGTACTAATTACTATAAAGTAAAAGTCCGCTAAAGCAAGCGGCAGGCGCTCTAAAAAAACAAAAGAAATCAGCCGGCAAAGCGTTTCAATAAAAGAGCGCCGTTATGTCCGCCAAACCCAAGATTCATATTCAAGGCCAATTCAACGTCTTTTTTCCTGGCCGTGTTCGGGGTATAATCAAGGTCACAGTCCGGGTCAGGGGTTTCGTAATTTATCGTCGGCGGAACAATGCCGTTCTGGATCGCCTTTGCGCAGGCAATCGTTTCAAAACCTCCGGCGGCTCCGAGCCCGTGGCCGGTAGTGCCTTTGGTGCTGCTGATAGATACGGTTTCAGCCGCTTTGCCGAGTGCGCGCTTGATTGCTATGGTTTCGTATTTGTC
>JBAYCO010000123.1:0-9223 GCA_041668685.1 Victivallaceae bacterium
AGTTTTGAATTTTTTATCTCGCTCTAATATTTCCAATAACTTATTCATCACAATAAAAAAACTTACCAATTTTGTGCAATTAATGTTCTGGCCACTATGACTGCTGGTGTTTATCATTTTTTTTTGTTTTTTAATCAGAGCTCAACTATATTTTCAAAAGAGGTTCCCGGTCTAAAAGAATGAGCCCTGTTGCCCTTGTTGTCAAAATTTTCGAAATGAAGAGCATAACCACTAAAACGATAATAATTGCAGTGCAGAAGAAATTTCATTGCAGAATTGTAATCTCGAACAACTATGCCGCGACTTTCAAGTAATCGGATTTGATCCTTAATCTGAGTTGGAGGTTTGGAGAATGTAGTCATAACAGTCTCCCGTAAAAAAAAGAAGACCCGCACTGGTCCGCATGTTCAGAGAACAGAGGCGCAGCGGGCGCTGTTAAGTATATTATAGTATAATATATAATTTTGTCAATATAAAAAGTCAATTTGTTAACCTTCTTTTCAAAAGTTACTTCGAAACATTTCCGCTTTTTCGCTTATCTTTTTCCGAAGATCGAGGTACCTATTCTTACCAGGGTGGCGCCTTCCTCAATTGCGGTTTCGAAGTCTCCGCTCATGCCCATGGACAGTTCGGGCAGATTTAAACCGAATTCGTTTTGGAGTTCGTCGCGCAGGCGGCGCAGCGAACCGAAAACAAAATGCAGTTCGCGTTCGGCGGCCCCGAAAGGAGCCATCGTCATCAAGCCGACAACACTGGCATTTTTACATTCCAAAGCGTTTTTTACCAGTTTCGCCGCCGCTTCCGCATCGGCGCCGAATTTTGATTCTTCGCCGGAAATATTTACTTCAAGCAATATTTTCGGCGAACGCCCTAGTTCCCCGGCCGTACGGTCTATTTTCTGGAGCAGTTTTACGGAATCGACCGCATGGATATAAGCTGCGTTTTCAACCGCAAGCTTGACCTTGTTACTCTGAAGATGGCCGATCATATGCCATTCTATATCGTCCGGCAATGCAGCGTTTTTAAGCGCCAGGTCCTGCACCCGGTTTTCCCCGAACCGTCTTTGTCCGGCGTCATAGGCGCTTTGCACCGCCTCTGCCGGAAAAGTTTTGCTGACGGCGATTAACTTGACGCTTTCAGGATCGCGCCCGGCCTTCCGGGCAGCAACAGCAACATTCTCACGTATTTCAAAAAGATTTTCTTTTATATAATCCATCAATCATTTTCAATTATCAATTATCAATTATTTTTGCTTCTGATCTTTTGTTCCGGCGGAAGAATAGTGATCTGGGTGTTCGGCGGGACATCGGAAACGACCCAGGCGTTACCGCCGATTACCGCGTTTTTCCCGATTACGACATCGCCCAGTACCGTAGCCCCGGAATAAACCGTGACGCCGTCTTCAAGCGTAGGATGTCTTTTTTTGCCGCGGATTATCTGACCGGAGTCGTCATGCGGGAAGCTTAAAGCGCCCAGGGTTACGCCCTGGTAAATTTTCACGTTATTGCCGATCACTGCGGTTTCGCCGATAACGACCCCGGTTCCATGATCGATGAAAATTCCTTTTTTCAGCTTGGCTCCGGGATGAATGTCTATGCCGGTAATCGTATGGGCGTATTCGCACATCATGCGGGGGATCAGAGGAACTTTCTTATTGTAAAGGATATGGGCGAAACGCTGGATAGTGATCGCTTTTATTCCGGGATAACTCACCACGATCTCGTCTATCGACATGGCCGCCGGATCACCGGCGTAGGCCGCAGCGATATCGAGCTTCATGGTTTCACGGATTTCCGGGATGCTGTCGAGCAGGGCCTTTACCGCATCCTCGGAAAGTTTGCCGATTTGGCAGTGTTCACAGTTTTCCTGGGCACAGCGGTATTGGAACGAACGTATGACCTGGCTTACCAGTTCGCAATATATATCGGTCAGCAGGTCTCCGATATTATAGGCGATAGTCTTGATGCTGAAATTCCCCATGCCGCTGAAACCGGGAAAAACAACTTCCATAAGTTTATCAATGACGTCGAGGATTTCCTGTTGCCGCGGCAGATTGTAACCTTCGATGTGATTTATGCCCTGAGTGTCCTGATAGGTGGCGCAGATCCTGCTGACCAGGCCATCAAGATATTTGCCGGTTAGATTGGCATGTTCAGGAGAACAGCCGTGCTTTTTCATATTTCCACCTCTTAATCAGTTATCAGTTACCAGTTATCAGTTATCAGTTATCAGTATTTCATTTTCAATTATTTATTCGATGTTCTGAACCTGTTCCCGGATTTTTTCGAGCTCGGTTTTAAATTTTACGATTATCGGGGTTATTTCACAACCGGCCGCCTTGTTGCCGAGGGTGGTTATTTCGCGGAACATTTCCTGAAGCAGAAAATCCATGCCGCGCCCGATTGCTTCGCCGTCACTTTCCAGAAACTGCTCAAACTGCGTAAAATGACTGCGCAAACGGGTAAGTTCCTCGCTTACGTCCGCACGATCAACATAAAATATCAATTCCTTTAACATGCGTTCGTCATTCGTGTCAACCGGCAGGTTTTCATTTTTCAGCCTTTCCAGCAATTTTTGCCGAAGTTGTTCCGGGACATCAGCCGTCAGCGGAGCAAGTTCGTCAATAAGCAAAGTCAGTTTTTCGCACCGTTCTTTCAGGTCATTGCATAATTGTAGCCCCTCGGTTTCACGCATTGCGACCAGTTTCCCCGTCGCGGCTTCGACGGTTTCCGTAAAGAGTTTTTTTATTTCATTTTTTTCCATATCCGGGGGAACGTTTTCCAAAATGCCCGGTATATTGATGAGTTCAGAGACGGACCATGATGCCTGACCGTTCATACGGACTTGTTGTTCTCTGCATTCGTCGACAAGTTTTTCCAGCAGCGGACGGTTGATCCTGAAAGATTTGAGCTTTTCCCGGTCATCGAGGTTCATGGATACTCTGGCCATAACCGTGCCGCGGGAAATCTTCTGCTTGATAATTTGCTGCAGGAGCAGTTCAAAAGCGCTTATTTCATGAGGGAGATTGGCGCGAATTTCCAATTGTTTGCGATTGACGCTCGATATTTCAACGCTGAAAGCTATTCCGAGTTCGGTATTTGTTGCATAAGCTTTGCCGAAACCTGTCATACTGCGCATAAATAACCTCCGGAACTTATTTTTTCGTTGTTTTCGTTTGCCCGGTTTCTTTCACTTTTTCAGTTGCCGGCTGAGTTTTTCCTTCAACTTTTTTTTGCGGCTGATGAATTTTTTTATGTTCTTCGCTTTCGGTAATATTTTGTCCGAAGGAAATCGGAGCAAGAAATTTTCCCCTTAATTCCGTAACGGGCGTTTCGCCGCCGAATATCGGGCACCAGCCGCCTAAATTCTTGCCGCCGACTCCGCATACGAATAGTTTATGTTCAAAATCGGTAGACCGCCAGACGAAAGTAACCTGGACAAGTGACTTAAGGCTTTCTTGCGAGAGTTTGATCTTTGCAAGTTTTTCTTTTTCAAATTTATAATCCGTTATAATGGTTTCCGGCACCTCAAAGCGAATTATATTGCGCTGCTTGTCCGAAAGATAAAGGAAATTGTTCATGGCGAAGGAAACAGCGTTTCTTCTTGCAGTATGATATATACGTGCCGGGGGATCATATCTTTTTATAATTACGCGATTGGGCGTCCAGTCCTTTAAGCGGTTGTCGCTGGCCCCAAATACCACACGGGCGTCTTTTTCTCCTGGAAGAACCCAGGCTATGCAGACGTGGGAAAGGGTTCCGCTGGTGGCTGAATCGCTGCTGTATTGGGGAAATATCGGTGCGCCCATAATGACCGGTTTGTTGAATTTTATGTATTCCTGCTGCGCCAGGGTCAGGTCTTTCTGATCCTCCAAAATAAATTTCCTGGCCCGCTGAACCGCGCGGTCGCGATAATAATCGGTTGTACCGCACGCGCTGAAAATAAAAATAAGCGCGGTTGACGCCGCTGTTATTAAAAATAGACGAAGCTTCATTTTATCTGGACTCTTTTGTTACTGGTTTTCAATCTCAGTTTCCATTAAAATATATCCGCAAAGCGGAAAATTACCAGTTGCACTGTGAACAAATACGCTTCCCAAAACTTTTCCGGCAGGAGAGGACGGTCCCGATATTTATTAACCTGCCGCGATATTCCTTGATAATGTTATGTCAGGCTGACTTGTAAAATGTCTTTTAGACAGTAGTTTATTTAAACAATAATTTTAACAACTTTCAGCAAATAAGGACCTTGAAGTGAGCACGGAAGTAAAAAGCGACCTCTATAAAGACGCAGGAGTGGATATTGACCTCGCGCAGAATCTGCTTAAACGGGTAAAGGAAAAAATATCCGGCACCCGCCGCCCTGAAATGCTTGCCCCGATCGGCGGTTTCGGCGGCATGTTCCGGATCGACCTGAAAAAATATAAGAATCCGGTTATGGTTTCCAGCATTGACGGGGTAGGCACCAAACTGATGGTCGCCATGATGATGGAAAAATATGATACTATCGGCTATGATATCGTCAATCATTGTATCGATGATATCGCTGTCCAAGGGGCGGAACCGATCTATTTCATGGACTATATCGGTATCGGTAAGCTTCGGAGCCCGCTTTATGAGCAGGTGCTCGAAGGCATAGCCGACGCCTGCAAAGCCGCGAACTGTGCCGTGCTCGGCGGCGAAACCGCTGAAATGCCCGGCATGTACGGTAATGATTTCGATTTGGTCGGGGTTATTTCCGGGATTGTCGAAGCGGACCGGCTGATCACCGGCGAAAAGATCAAAGCCGGTTATGCGGCAATCGGCCTGGCTTCAAGCGGTTTGCATACGAATGGTTACAGCCTGGCGCGAAAAGTACTTTTCAAACAGTGCGGTTATACTGTAAATAGTACGCCCGAAGAACTTCACGGGGAAAGCATCGGGGAAGCTCTCCTGAAACCGCATACCTGTTACTGGCCGGCAATCAGCCGGGCTCTCGCTTCCGATAAACTTGACCTTGACGGTATGGCGCATATTACCGGCGGCGGGCTTTATGACAATGTTCCCCGCATTCTGCCGGAGGATGTGGATGTGGTGTTCGATAAGAATGCTTTGCCCGTTCCTCCGATTTTTAAACTGATTGTTGAAAAAGGCGGAATCGGTCCGGTTGAGGCCTACCGGGTGTTCAATATGGGAATCGGTATGGTTTGGTTCGTACCCGCGGAACAGGCGAAAACCGCGCTGAAAATCTGTTCAGACGCCGGTTTCAAGGCGGCGGTTTGCGGTAAAGTGGTTTCCGGGAAACGCCAGGTTACGGTACTTTAAAATTATTGAACGTCGAACATCGAATGGGAAAAAAGCCGGGAGCGCCGGTCGTCAGACCGGCAACTGATAACTGATAACTGATAACTGATAACTGATAATGAAACAATATTTGCAAAAGAAAAATAACTGGTTAAAGCTGCTTTTCGAAAAGCCTGCCGGGAAGGCTTTTGCTTCTATTGTTAATTTACTCTATGATCATGATACCGGTGATGATATCAGTGATGCGATAATTTCCCTGCTCAAGGCCGTGCTTTGGGCAGACGGCCCCGCCGATGAGAGTGAAATCGAGTATTTTGAGAAAATACTTGAGCGGGACTACAGCCGTCACCAGATAGCCAAACTGGTTGCCGAGCTGAAAAGCCCCAGAAAGATTGATATAAATACGGCTTGTGATTTGCTTAAGGATCTCAGCGAAGAACAGAAAATCAATCTTTTGCATTCTCTTATTTCCCTGGGACTGGCTGATGACGATTACAGCATAAAGCAGAAAGAGATCGTTGCCGATGTCGCCGTCAGGCTTGGAATTTCTAAAACCGCCCTGGAGGAGCTCGAAACGGAAATCGAAAAGAATAATAAGACCAAAAACCGCCTGTTGAAATCAGGAGCGGGTATCCTTGTCGCCCTGATTGTCATAGGCGTATTTATCCTGACCGCAACCCTGCTCAAATCGGTGCTGTTCGGCCTGATACTCGCTTACGTGTTTCTGCCGCTGGAAAAATTTTATGAACGCAAACTTGCCGGCGACAGCATATTTTCAAAGATTTTTAAGTTTTTTACCTGCCTCGGCAAACCGTTTAAAAATATATCCGAATCGGTACGGCGCGGCAAAGTTCAGTCGGAATATACCCATGAGGAGCTTGAGCGCCGTAAACGTCAGGCCATGATTGCCAAAGCCACGACGCTTACGGTCGGTTCTTTTGTGCTTATCATGATCGTGGTTGTAACTCTGTTTTTAAGTATTTCCGCTAATTATCTGGCCGGAGTCGGCACCTCGGTAAAACTCTGGATGAAAAAAAATATAAAGACGGAGCAGGTTAGCGTCGCCGTTGATGAGGACCAAACCGGCGTTGAAGACGAAGGCGAAACCGGAATTCAACAGAGTCCGGCAAAGGAACCGGAGAAAAAAAACGGCAAGGAGCCTGAAAAAAAATCTTTGGCGGAAATATCTTACGTAAAAAGGGTTTTGATAAATCTGGAAGACCTCAAGCCCAAACTTAAAAAGCTGCCTTTGATAAACTGGTGCGTTGAACAGACCAGTAAAGTCCTGAACGACCCAGGAGCCCAGAAGGAACTGTTGACTGCCGCCCTGAAAAAATCCGGAGGCGTATTTTCGTTTACCGCCGGGATATTATCTTCCCTGGTCAGTTTCCTCCTGAATGCTTTGCTGGCAATCTTTTTCTTTTCTCTTTTCCTGTCCAAAATGGCGGCCTTTATACATGATGAAAAAAACCAGAAAAAACTCCAGAGCGAATACCTGGTGAGAACTGTTTTCAACAATAAGTGGCTGCCGGGAGCTACTGAAAACACTGTTTCACAGGCTCAGGAAATTATTTCCCAGGTTATTAACCGGCTCAAGACCTGGCTTAAGGGGTATTTGACCCTGATGTCCATTGACGCGGTTATTTATACTACCGCTTTTTATTTTATCGGGGTTCCTTATGCTTTGATTTTAGGTTTGATTGCGGCGTGCGGAATACTGCTGCCGTATATCGGGCCGATTGCCAGCGCCGGGCTGACTGTGCTGGTAACGCTTGCTGCCGGGGACGACGTAACCATGATGCAGCTGCTTTTGATCGTGTGTACTTATCTCGCCTGGAACGGTATTGTCGAGCAGCTTTTTCTTTATCCGGCGGTTATTGGCGAATCACTTGGCCTGACGACTCTGGAGACGATTATCGTAGTGTTGCTGGGCGGGATTTTTGCGGGTATTACCGGGATGATCTTTGCTATTCCCACCGCATCGGTTCTGAAATATCTTATCCCTAAGATTTATTCATGTATAAATGATTAAATCCTACCACGCTTCAGTGACCTGCTGGGCAATTCTTCTGGATAAATGCCACGAACACTGTTCCAGTCCGCGCTGACGGTTGACAAAAAAGTCGGCCTGTACCTGGAAAAGAGCGTCCGCAGTAACTTTCTGAAGTTTGATAAGCGGTTCTTTATTACCCGGAATAATTACAGTAAATTCAACCGTCATCCAGATACGCCATTCCATCGGGCGGTAGGTTATTTCATTATCATAACTTGCTGAGGTGGTTTCACGATATCTGACTTCTGTAACCCGGGCGTAGATTATACAGTCTGCTTCCCGCAACGGTTTTACTTCGAGGGCGCCGTCACGCATGAAAGCTTCGGTGAGCTTGTTCCTGAGATATGCCGAGGCGTTATATACCAGAGTTTCATTTGTGACCGGGGCGACGGCGATGGTTTTTACCTGCGGGTGCATGAGATGCCCGAAATGATAGCCGCAGCCGCAGAGCATTAGAAGCAGTGCGGAACCCGCAAAAAGGAGCAAGAATCTTGATTTCGTGTTATTGTTCATTATCGCTGTCCCGTTTTTTTATTCCCAGATCCCTGATCGGGAAGAGATATTTGCCGTTGCTGTTTTCCGGCACGATGATAATTTTTGATCTCTGGCTCGGTATCGGGATCACATCATATTGCTGGTAACGGTTTTCCAATTTAGGACGGAAACCTTCCGGAGTATATGATTTATCCAACTGAGCGAGAATTTCCTCGGATGCGGCCGCGGATTGGGAATCCGGGTATTGTACCAGGATGTCATTTAAATAACGTTCCGCCGGAGCCGTGCGGCCGATCCGCTTGTAAAATTTGGCTATTCCTAGTAAGCGTTCGGCCTGAATATCCTTTGACCGCAGGAGACATTTATTGACCCATTCAATTTCAGCGGCTTTGGGATAAGTCTTTATGAATTTCTGGAACACGCTCAACGCTTCACTGTTATATTTGCCGTCGCCGTCGCCGATCATGGACAGTTGAAACAAAGCGTTGCCGAGTTCGAGATAAGCGGATTTACAATGTTCCGATTTGGGATGATTCTTGATAAGTTCACGCAATTCCTTGAGGGCTTCGTCGGTTTTGCTTTCTTCGATCAGAAGTACGGCAAGACGCAGTTTCGCCTCCGGCGCGGTTGCCGCGAAAGGAGCGTGCTTCAGGGCTTTTCTCAGCATCTCCTCACTTCTGTCCGGCCCCGCAAGCCAGGGGATCCAGCGCAACGACCAGAACTCCGGGTCGCGGTGTCCTTTAAAATATTTGTCGCAGATTTCGTACTCCCGTTCAACGAGTTTGCCGAAATCGACTTCGGCGGGATAGGAGTTCAGGAGTTTTTCGATAATCGTGAATTCTTTATAAAGCAGATTGGCTTTCCGGTAACACCTCATGGCTTCTTTGGCGGCTTCGGCCTTCATACGTACGTCCCTGGCCAGAAACTCCGCGTCCAGAAAGCTGTCGGCGGCGCCGACGTAATCGCCCGCTTTCTGCTTTTCCAGTCCGAGCTGAAATTTTTCGGTGGTTGTGACGTCCGCCGCCGTGAGACGGAACAAAAAACAGAAAACGCAAACCGCCAGAAAAAATTTCCCGCCCGGATTATCGTATTTAAAAATCCCGGCCATGATAAATATTGTTACCTGATAATATTATTAGTTAACGAATTCCTAATTTAACGCTTTTTCAGTAAATTCCAAACGCAAAATGTTTTAATTTAAAGTTTAAGGCCGAAACCGGACTTGCCGTTTTTATTTTCCGGATTGAATATTAGCTTTTTTATTAGTATGCTGTATAGTAAAATTGAAATATTCAGTTTTATGATTATTGTTACAGGGGCGGAGTTTTAAAGCGGGATACAGAAGTTTTACAGGTATGGATGCAGACAGTTACAAGTATATAGATATAAACGG
>JBAYCO010000124.1:0-9216 GCA_041668685.1 Victivallaceae bacterium
ATTTTTCAAAGAATACCGATCAGCCAAAAATTAAAGTCCCGGCTGCAAGCGCAGAATATCCCTTTTGTAAGAGAGGCGGGGGCTCCGAATATTGAATATGACTGTACGGAAATATATGTCGATAAACAATCGGGTTTTTATGAGGCTTTTGAATATTTATGCAAAAAAAATCATCGAAAAATAGCATATATCGGAGATGGTATCTCAGACAATGCTGTAGAAAATTTACAGATTTTCAGTAATTTTTTCAAACTGAAAAAACAATATGATCCCAAACTGATTTATACTGTGAAAAATTTTTTCGAGTTACAGGATTTGTTGAACGGATTATCTTATCCTTCGCCTTTTTCGGCGCTTGTCTGCCAGAACGACTGCTATGCGGATTTTGTGGTCAGGACTTTAAGGAAAAAGGGAATTAGGGTGCCTGCAGATGTTGCCGTGATTGGTTTTGATAACAATCCCGCATTTGTCGGGGAAGGAAGATCTAATTTAACTACCATTGATAATTTTTGGAAAGAAAAAGGAGAAGAATGTTTTAACATGTTGTACGAAATTATTAAACGCGGGGCAAACAGTAGAATCTGCAAAAAATCCATCCCTTCAAAACTTATTCTCAGAGAAACCGCATAAACAAAGGAGTTTTGTAAAATGTACTCAAAATCAATACGTCTCGACCGCAGTTCCGGAACTGTCGCCGCTTTTGCGAACAACGGAATATTATCCGGGATTTACAAGTTTTTCACACTTATTGAACTCCTTGTCGTGATCGCGATCATTGCGATCCTCGCCGCCATGCTGTTGCCGGCGTTAAACAAGGCGCGTGGTCAAGCTTCCAAGATAACTTGTGCTAATACGCTGGGACAGATTGGTAAAGCATTTTGCATGTATGTTCAGGATAATGATGATTATTTTCCTCCTTACAGAGATTATGGCTCTCCTGAACATTTTTGGATGAAGGAATCTTCCGATACCGGTTTTATCGCAAAATATCTGGGCACGAATAAAGCCAATTGCAGCATCGGCGCAATTACAACAAACAAAGGGATAACTTATAAATCAAATTTCATCTGTCCGTTACTTACAACTCCTACTGTTTATGGATATGGTTATAATCAGTACATTTATTCCTATTCAACCTGCAAGGTAAGCCGCTTCAAGAAGACCTCCTCATTATGTCTTCTTTCTGAAGGGCATAATGCTGCTATTGTATCTTATTATACCGGCGAATTTCCCATTGACTTCAGACATTTTGCGGGCGCCAACATAGTATTTGCCGATTTTCATGTGGACTACCAAAAGCAGCAGAAAATAAACAAAAAATCCTGGTCATCGGATTTTTGGTTTGCCGAATAAAGGATTTTCTATTATGTAGCGTGATGTTAATCGTTTGAGAAAATTATTCTGTTTTATAATCAAGAATGTTGACGGTAAAACAAAACCGTTGTGAGATTAAGAAAATGAATAAAAACAGGCGAAAAATTTGGAGAGTGAAGCAACTTTTAGAATTTAAATATAAGGAACATTAAATATGTGGACAAGAATGATGTGTTTTGTTTTGTTTTTTGTGCTGGTGGAAATAAACGCAGGAACTGTAAAAATAACTGATTTGGGGGCAATATTCGAAGCTGGAGATTATAAAGTTCGTATTTCGAAAAATATCTGTTGGACGATCCGTGAAATAACTTTTAAGAACACAAAATTAATGCACGATTGTCCGGGGGCATATAATGGTTCGGTCTTAAAAACACGACTTAAAGAAAGTGGAAAAGTTGATTGGGTAGGAACCGGACACGGACACGAAGTTGTAGAATCAGTCAAATTATTAATTGACGGGAAAGTTCAGCCAATTAAAAATGGAACCGTTTATTCCGGAAATAAATTTTGTTTCATTAAAAATTCGGATTTACGTGTTCTGAAACTTAACGCGACAATGATTATTGCCGATTCAGGTATTATTGAAAAACACAAATATACTGTTGTCCGAAATAGTCCCGATATATCGTTACTTTATATTTTTATGCATAGTTTTGACGTCAATATGAAGGAATGGCTGGTAAAAAAACGGATGGCGCCCTGATGAGCGGAAATTTCAAAGGAGATGCCAGGGAACCCTTTAAGGGAAATATAAAATGGGTCGGCTTGTATAATCCTGCTGCCGAAACCGGGGTTCTGTATATGCTTGAACCGCCGCTTGATAAGGCAGTTCACTTCTTTTGGGATCGTGCATATGACAGGAAACTGTACTTTCGCGGCCGGCTGGGAGACATTAAGATTAGTAAGAAAAATAACCGTTTCGAGTATTTGGTGAAAATCGTTGGTTTCGAAAGTCAGGCAGTTGACTGGAAAGAAAAAGCGTCAAGTATTGCCGGTTTTTCACAAGGGGGTTAAAGTTGAGCGGATAAAGGTATAAAAACCGGGGAATAAATATGAACGAGCGGGTATTGATCAAGTTAATCTTCCGTAAACTATCAAAATCGGGAGAGGATTACAATTCACGAATTCTGGAGCAAAGAAAAGAACAAATCAATGAATTTTCAGCCGAAAAATCAATCAAAAATGGAATCCAAAAATTCTTTTACGGATTCAGGGAGTAAAATTATGTTGCACATAAAAACAATAATTGAACAGTCTACGAAAAACCCAAGAAAGAGAAACAGCTTTATGAAATTAAGAGTTTGGCTGCTTTTGTTGTCTTCAATTTTTATAATAAGTATGGTGAATGCCGGAGAAACAATAATTGCTCCTTCTCAAAATACGCTTTTCCTTGCGCATTTTGAGAAGGAATCTGTTGCGGACTATGCCAGAGGAGTTGCGCAAATGGAAAAATTCGGAACGGTTCATCAAGTAAAGGGGAAAATTGGGAAGGCGCTGGGTGGCTTCAGTAAGGCGCAGAACTATGTTATGATTTCTCCGCAGAATAATTTCGACGCAAACCGCGGTTCTGTTGAAATGTGGATAAAACCGGATTTTGATTATAACAAAGCTCCTGAACAATATTGCATGTTTTTTTATTGCGATGCGGATGATGTAAAAACCGCTTATAAAAATTGTGCCTATATCTTTTATCGACAACGAGCCCACCGTTTTTCTTTTGGCTGGTGGGCAAATGGCAAAATGGCTCTAGTCAGCAGCGCGGCACAGCATTTTAAAAAAGGAGATTGGTTGCATTTGAAATGTTTTTGGGGTGGCGAGGCTGATATTATAGCCATTATGGTTAATGGTAAAATGGGAGAGCAATCAAAAATTCCTGGACGTTGGGCAAATAACCCCAGAGAATTGATTTTAGGGAAAGGGAAAAGGTTACATGGTTCAAGATTGGCCCATTCGGATATAGATGAGTTTACAATAAAAAACATGTTCAGTTCTGAGCTATACCAGACAAATAAAAATTTTAGTGTTGATGGCAAAAAATATTTTTATAGACCAAGAAACAGAAAGGCAGATCCTGAATTACCTTCCACTATCCGAAAATCCATGAAAGACTGTGTAGTATTCAGAAGATCTCCGCGAATGGTATATCCGGACAGTATTCCGCAAAAAGAAGAATTTGTTAAAAGGATAAAGTTGTCTACAACCCCGGGCGAACGAAAAACAACTTATTTTAGCTTATACGGATTGCGCGATCTGGAAAATGTTAAAATTCAGGCATCCCTGCTTGATAAGAATGGACAGGCGCTTAATATGGAACATGGAATTCAAGTTAAAAAAATACGATTTTGGCCGCAGAAATCAAATTGGACTACTAGACTTTATTACATTATTCCTGAATTAATCGAAAAATTCGACAAATGTTCTGTAAAGAAAAATGAATGCTGCACATTTTGGCTTGATTTCAAGACTGACAGCAGAATGCCGGAAGGCCGTTATGAAGGTACGATAAGTATTAATATCGGCAATGATCACAGAGCTGTAAATATTCCACTTGAGCTTGAAATACTCCCTTTCAAATTAATTGAACCTGACAATAAACATTGGCTGATGTATATTGGCCGTCATCCCGAAAAAACCTTTGTTAAGCAGAAAAAAATGCTGGAACAACTGAAGAGTTATGGAATTTCCGGATTAATTCTTGATTTTGCCTTTGCGCCAGTTGCGGGATCCGTATTTAGCTTCCAAACCACAAACGGGAAGATCTCCGGGTTTCAGTCGGATTATCTAAAAAATATCCTGAAAATATATAAAAAGACTGGAATGGACGGACCTGTTGCCTTATGGTTTCAATTTAGACTTGAACAGGCTATAGTAAAGGCATTAGCGATAAACTATTCTGTTGACAGTGAGGAATGGAAAAAACAAGTCAAAATTGGTTTGCGGGATGGAATTTCATTAATAGATGCTTTCATAAGAAAATATGCCCCTGGTACAAAATGGTATTTCTATGGAAAAGACGAACCTCCCTTGGATGGTAAAATTTTTCAGAGAACATATTGGGTGTATAAGATTATGAAAAGTCTAAAGGTAAAAACCTGCAATACTTACTACATACCATATAAAAATGAAGAGCAAATAAAAGAATTTATTCCTTTACTGGACGCCGATATCAGTTTTTGCCCCAATCAGAAAGATTTAAACTTATTGGCACAATCAGGGTGTCAGTTCTGGTTTTTAGGCGGAGGATGTTATCCCGGTCAGGAAGGGGGGCTTATGCCCAATCGTTTTCTTTCCGGATTTGGTTTTTATCAAACAAAAGGAAACGCTCACGTAAGTTGGGTCTGGCAACGCATAAAAAATGACCCGTTTAACGAATTTAAAAAAGTTCCCGTCAAATATAGAAAGGAGGAAAAACCCGCGATGATTACGTATCCGGCCTTGGGAGAAGATATGTCCGGATATACTTCAACTTTGCAATGGGAAGGTATTCGAGAAGGTATCACTGATTATAAATACCTCTATACATTGAATCAATATATATTAAAAGCTAAACAAAATGGGTTGCAGCAGGAAGCGTTATCGGCAAAAAATAATTTAGATAAAATCTTAAAGAGGATACCCCGTGTTTTTCGCGAAGAAGAACATAAAAATCATTTCAAAATAGGAGACTATTATCTGAATCCGGGCAATTTTACTGATATGATAAGCAATGAATGCAGAAACAGAATTGCGGAAGAAATCACAAAACTTGTTCGGAAGCTTAGAAATAGTTAAACGTAATGCGTTATGCAAGTTTTTACATTTATTTCATTCTTAAACCCCGTCCCTTGGGCGGGGTCATAATTTTTAGATTTTACCATTTTTAAAACTGTTCCGCAAAATCTTAAATATTGCCCCCATTTAAGATAATGTGCTAAATTAATGTCGGGTTCTTTGAGCCAGGTTTTTACTCAAATGCGATGTTTCGCTTGAACATATACACAACCGGGACGGTTACGCTACATTATTTTTGAACGCAAAACAGTATTCACCGCTTTTTTATACCGGACAGATATTCGAACTTTGTTTGACTATTTCTCCGGATATGATAGATTTATTTCTACAATTAAAAACTGGAGGTTCTAAATGTTGAAAAATTTTCTTGTCGTTACCGTAATAGCCGCCGGAATATGTTGTTCGGCATCCAAAGTCAAAATAGATATTGACGGCCTTAAAGAAAATATAGGATTAAAACCGGGCAAAGCCGACAAAGGTTTGAACGTTGTTAACGCCAGGTCTCCGTATTATATAACAGTCTGCACTCCCGCTGAACTGACCAGCGAATGGCAGAAGTTCAGCTTTAGTTTTACTCCCGATAAGGACGGTATGGTAAAAATAAATATCCTCGGCCTTTTTTATAAACCGAAAGGCGCTAAAAAGGATATCGAAGCCTGGACCGCCTATGACAATATCACCATCACCGGTACGGAAGCTAAAAATTGCGACTTTGAATTCGTCAATCAGAAAAACCTCTTTGACGGCTGGGAAGGCAATGAATCCAACATGATAACCGGAGCCGAAGACGCCAAATCCGGGAAAAATTATGTTATTGTATGGCATAAAAACCCGGTTTACCAGACTTTAAAGGTCAAGAAAGGACAGGAAGTAACGGTTACTTTTTTCGCGAAAGCCTCGCAGGGGCCGGTAAAAAAGAATGATGATTTTCAGAATATCTGAACATTATTGAACAGCGCAGACACCGGCTCATAGTTCCGGGTAACAACCCCGAAATCTTTTGAGGAAAGATTTCAAGGTTTTTCCCCGGACCCCATTTCCTGACTTTCAAACCTTTTTGAGTTATATTGTATTAATCTGAAAATTTAACATCCATACTGCAGCCGAGTAGGCCGGCTTTCGATGAAAGCGGCAATGAGCGCCATTATGTGGCCTGATAACGTTTCATGTCGCCGGTCTCATCGAGACGCGGCGCTACTTGGGGCCGCAATCAAGTACAAGATAAAGGTTTAAAATCCAACCTGAAACAGTATATTTATCCGCCTGCCGAGTTATAAGACTGGCGTCCAGTACAGAAGGCGGGTGAAATATCCCGCCTTTTTTTGTCGGTTTTTACTGGCAATTGTCAGCTTTTTCGGTATTGTATGTTAAGAAAATTATCCCTGATGCTAAAGACGGAGGCTTTAATATGATTTCAAAAAAAATGATTGTAATTTTGTTATGCGGCGCACTGTTTTGTGCGGTATCACCGACTGACGCCCAGGTTCGGGTTCGCAAAAGCGCCAGTGATTTTACCCGCAATCCCACTCTGGTATTTCAGGGAGTTCAAAATTCCCTCGGACTCAGCGCGGCGGTCAATTCCATGTTGAAAGCCTGCGGCTGGTTCGATGTACGTTCGGCCGGGGCTTCCGATTACGTTTTGAGTGGAACTTATTCCGCCGGTGTTTTGACTTTGGAGCTGAAACAGAACAGCGCGGTGGCCGCGCGCCTGAGCCTGCGCTCTTCCGCCGCGGACGAACGGGAAATAGCCAAAGCCGCGGTTGACGCCATTCTCAAAAAGCTTTTTAAAATAGAAGGTATTTGCCGGAGTAAAATAGCTTTTTGCGTGGACACCGGGGGGAAAAGCAGGAATATTTACACTTGCGATATTGACGGCGCCAATTTAAAGCGTGTGACCGGTTCGCCCTTGATGTGCGTCGAGCCGGAATGGCTGCCGGACGGGAAATCGCTGCTTTACACCCGCTACAACCGCGCTTCCACCGACATCATCCAGACAATCCCGGCGAGAAGGATCAGCCGCATTGTCGCCGCCTATAAAGGAATGAACCTTGGCGCTTCTCCTTCACCCAACGGTAAATACATGGCTTTGATATTGAGCCGTGACGGTCAGGTGGACCTGTATATAAAATCACTGGACAGCGGCGCCCGGCGGCGTTTAACCAGGGATCAGGCTCCTGAAGCGTCCCCATGCTGGAGTCCCGGCGGCGGCTCCGTTTGTTACGCTTCGGGAATCAGCGGGCGGCCTCAATTGTATATTATCCCGATGGGAGGCGGCAGCCCGCGCCGCCTGCCGACCAGCGGCAGTGAAGCCGTTAATCCCGACTGGTCAGCTGACAACCAGATCGTCTATTCCGCAAAACTCGGCCGTTATTATACCATCGCCACTTTAGACCTGAATGGCGGAAAACCTGCGAAAACGGTAATTAACGCCGCCGGCGACTGGGAATCGCCGTCATGGGCGCCGGACAACCGTCATATCGTATGTTACCGTACCTTGGACGGGCGTTCCGCGATATATTTAGCTGACACCTGGACCGGCAGGGTCCGGCAGCTGCTCAGGATCAGGAATAATGCCTCGATGCCGTGCTGGTCAAACATATGACAATTATCTCCAAACGGTTAAAATAACAAATTTTTATAAGATTAAATCATTCTTATGACTTATGAAGACGCCCTGAAATATCTGGAAAACCTCCAGTTGTTCGGCATAAAGCTCGGACTTGAACAGACTTCCGAACTGGCGGAAGCCGTTGGATCGCCGCAAAAAAAACTAAAGTTCATCCACATTGCCGGAAGCAACGGCAAGGGATCCTGCGGCGCGATGTTGAACGCCGCTTTGCGGTGCGCCGGATTTTCAACCGGGTTTTATTCATCACCGCACCTTATTTCGCCGCGCGAACGCTTCCGGGTAAACGGCGAAGCTATAGGCGAAACTGAATTCGCGGCTTTGGTTGCCGCTCTGCGCCCCGCCGCCGAGAAAATGGCGGAAGCCGGAAGATGCCCGACTTATTTCGAGTTTACCACCATTATGGCGGCGAAGTATTTTGCGGACAGGCAAGTTGATTTTGTGATCTGGGAAACCGGGATGGGCGGACGCTTCGACGCTACGAATATTGTTACCCCGGTCTGTTCAGTCATTACCAATATAGCTTTGGACCATCAACAGTACCTGGGGAACAAAGTGGAAGACATCGCCTTTGAAAAAGCCGGTATCATCAAACCGTCCCGCCCGGCGGTTATCGGCAATATCCCCGATCCGGCAAAAGGTGTTTTAACCGGATGTGCCGACAAACGGAACGCCCTTGTACTGGAAGCGGCACAGGGAGAAATTTCCGGCCTTGAGTTTTCCGTACTGAATTCGGTATGGATACAGAAATTCAAATTCCGCGAACATTACATCCGGCTTTCAATGCCCGGCGCCATGCAGCGGGAAAATTTCCGTATTGTTTTTGCCGTCCTGGAATACCTGGCAAAGGAATTCGGTTTTCGTTTAGCTGACGCGTTGGCGGGATTGGAAGAAGCTTTCTGGCCGGCGCGCTGCCAAATCCTGCCGGGTGATATTATTATTGACGGCGCCCACAATCCAAACGGCGTGGAAACCTTACGGGAATCTTTGCGGGAATTTATCCGTGATAAAAAAATAACGGTTATTTTCGGCGGTTTCAAGGACAAAAATTCCTTCGAATGTCTGCAAATCCTTGAACCTTTGGCCGAATATTTCGTTTTTCTGCCGCCGGCAAGCGAATTCAGGCCAAGCTGGAGCGGAACTGAACTGACGGAAATGCTGCGGAATTTTTCCGGGATCAAAGCGTTTACCGCGAAAAATCCGGCGGAAGCCCTGAAACTAACGGAAAACGATCCTGTTCGATTGGTTTGCGGTTCTTTGTATCTTGCGGGAGAATTTTTAAACTTACTTGTCCCGCAACAGGAAATCCTGAACATATAAAAGGGTAATGGCTCAGTCTTTTCCTGAGGCTGAATGTGCTGCTTTACGTGATAGTAGCACAACCGTCCCGGTTGTGTCGGTGGCCAGTTAACGTCTGTCCGTTCATGACTCAAGCGAGACGCTTG
>JBAYCO010000125.1:0-9205 GCA_041668685.1 Victivallaceae bacterium
AGGGCTTTCACTTGAACATCAAAATTCAGTAAAATAAAGGGGATAAAGAAAAAATCTCCATAAAATATTAGTTTTTAAGCAGATAAATAGAAATTAAGTAGAAAAATTTTGACAAAACCGTTTACCACAAAAGGTCAGAATATATGAGAAGAGTCGTTATTACAGGGATGGGCGTAAAGTCCGCGTTGGGCAACACGGTAAAAGAACTTTGCGACAATATCGAAAATTCCGTTTCGGCGATCCGTTTTATGCCGGAATGGGATAAGTACCCGGATTTAAGAAGCCGGGTGGCGGCTCCGTGTCAGCTTTCGGCTGAGGAGATCCGTTCGATTCCGCGAAATTCCAGGCGTTCCATGAGCCGGATGGGATTTTTTGCCACCCTGGCGGCGGAACGGGCGCTTGATGATTCCGGAATTGACCGGGATTACCTGTCTTCCGGCAACGTCGGCTGTATTGTCGGCTCGACCACTGGAAGCCCCAGCGAAATACTGGGGACAATGACCCACATCATTACCGAAGAAACTTTTGCCGACCTTTCTCCAATGCAGGTATTCAAATGTTTTGCCCATACTGCCGGCATGAACGTCGCCAGCCACCTGAACCTGACCGGATATACCGCCGCTTCTTCCGCCGCCTGCGCGTCTTCGCTCCAGGCGTTGGGGCTGGCGGCGGACATGATCGCGATGGGCCGGCAGAAAGCTATTCTCTGCGGCGGCGCGGAGGAGGTTGATATCAGTGTAACCGCCTCTTTCGACGCCCTCTATGTCGCTTCGACCCATTTCAATGACCGTCCGGAACTGGCTTCGCGCCCTTTTCACCGTGACCGTGACGGACTGGTTTGCGGCGGCGGCGCGGGAATATTGATGCTTGAGGAATACGAGCACGCGAGGAAACGCGGAGCCCGGATTTACGGCGAAGTCAAAGGTTATTCGACCTGCTCTAACGGCGCCCATATCAGCCAGTCGAACGAAGAAGCTATGTGCCGATGCCTGGAACAGGCGTTGAGTGAAGCGAAATTTTCTCCCGCCGATATCGACTATGTAAACGCGCATGCCACTTCCACCCTGCACGGCGACACGGTTGAAACCGCCGCGCTGAATAGAATTTTCGCCGGTAAAGCGCCGATGAGCAGTTTCAAGGGTTTGCTCGGCCATACGCTTGGGGCTTCGGGGTCTATAGAACTCGTTGTCTGCCTGGAAATGATGCGGCGCGGCTTGCTGTATCCGACCCATAATCTGGACGATATTGCCGATGATTGCCGTTATGACGGGCATATTACGGAAATCAGGGAGGCGAAAATCAATACTCTCGTCAAAAACTGTTTCGCATTCGGCGGCATCAACGCCGTGCTGGTTTGTGAAAAAAACATAAAAGGATAATAAAATGAACTTCGAGAAAAAGTATGAACTTGCTGTTGTCGGCGGCGGTATCGCCGGGGTTGCGGCAGCTTTGGCCGCGGCGCGCGCCGGCAAAAAGACGGTTCTTCTGGAAAAAACTCTTTTTTTAGGGGGACTGGCAACTTCCGGGTTGATCTATATATACCTGCCGCTTTGCGACGGCAACGGCACGCAGGTTACTTTCGGCATTTGTGAAGAACTGATAAATCTGAGCTTGAAATACGGGCCGGGAGATATTCCGAAGGATTGGAAAAACAAAAAGAACGCCAGTGAACCGGAGCGTTACCGCTGTATTTTTTCCCCGGCGTCATTTATTCTGGCTTTGGATGAAGTCTTGCAGGAAGCGGGAGTTGATATTTGGCTAGACACCTTGGTTTGCGACGTACAGCTTGATGATGACAACCGTTTGCGGGCTTTGGAAATTGAAAATGAAAGCGGGCGGGGAATATTGAGCGCTGATTGTTTCATCGACGCCTCCGGCTCCGGGATTGTCGCGCGACGGGCGGGAGTTCCCTGTACGCCCGGAGACAATTTCCTTGCGATATGGGCGCTTGAATATGACGAGCGCGTAAAAACTTCAGAGGGATTGGTAAACCACGTAAATATGTATATTGGCGGTAAAATGTCTTTTGAAACGGGAACCCATGCGGAGTTGATCCGGGGAATTAACGGCCGTCTCGTCAGTAAATTTACGCTTGCCGGGCACAAACTGCTTCGCGAACGCTACCTTAAGGAATACAAGTCCGGCAAAGCTGACCGCAAAAGCCTTTTTCCACTGCACCTTCCGGTTCAATCCCAGTTCCGCAAAATATTTGCCGTTAACGGGGCTGAAACGCTTACCAGTGACCAGTATTCCACCTTTATGGATAATTCCATCGGGCTGGTCGCGGACTGGCGTAAACCTGGATTCGTCTGGGAAATACCATTCGGAACCCTCCTGCCGCAAAAAGTCAAAGGACTTTTAACCGCGGGGCGCTGTATTTCGTCAATTGATGACGCCTGGGAGATAACCAGGGTCATTCCAACCGCGGCCCTTACCGGGGAAGTTGCCGGAACCGCCGCCGCCATGGCGCATGAACAGGGTATTATGCCGGATGAATTAGACATCAAAACCTTGCAGGAAAAACTGAAAAAGTCGGGAATCCCACTGCATCTGGCCGATGTCGGGTTGTAAAAGCGTATTACGTGCTGCTAAAAAATTACGTATGTGGTTCTCGCTTTCAGACAGAACAAGAAATATTGATGGTTGGGAAAATAGATTTAAAACCTATGCTCAAATTCTATATAAAAATCAAACTTGTTTTTGTCTTTGGTTGCAATCTTTTTCTTTAACAGTATTGTTAATATATGGGTAATATATAAAAAAATCCCATTTAACGGATGAAAATTTTCAGAAAATATCCACAAGGCAATATAAAAATAAGAATGTTCCGGAAAAAATTTAGTTATTATTTCAAAATTAGTAATGGCTCACTCTTTTCGCAGGTTTAAATAGTAGCTCAAGCGTCTTGAGTCATGAACGGACAGACGTTAACTGGCCACCGACACAACCGGGACGGGAATGTTGCTTTTCGCTACGCTCAGGCTCAGCCTACGCAGAGTGTGCTACTATCACGTAAAGCAGCACATTCAGCCTCAGGAAAAGACTGAGCCATTACCAAAATCAGCAGGAAACTTGTTTTAATAAGTCAGATTAAATTTAGAATGGATATTTACGCTACTTTATCATTTCAGCGTTTCAGCTTACGTTGAACAATGCGTCAGCGTAAAATTTCGGGTTGAATTCCTGCATGTCCTCCGGACTCTCACCGAGTCCGACAAAAAGAACCGGGAAACCGAATTCCTGCTGCAAAGCCACCGCCATGCCGCCTTTCCCGGTACCGTCAAGCTTAGTCAGCACCAGGCCGCTCAATTTAGTTACCTTTGAGAACTCGCGGGCCTGATTAATGGCGTTCGCTCCCTGACTGGAATCCACGGTCAGCCAGACTTCATGCGGAGCTCCCGGATAAACCTTGCCGATGGTGCGGTGTATTTTGGAAAGTTCCTCCATCAAACCCCGGCTCGTGTGTTGGCGTCCCGCCGTATCTATCAACAGAATATCGGCATTCCTGGCCTGGGCCGACTTAACCGCGTCGAAGGCTACGCTTGAAGGATCCGCCCCGTGTTTGGCGGAAACCACGTGAGTCCCGGTGCGTTCGCCCCAAAGCTTTAACTGTTCCACTGCCGCGGCGCGAAAGGTGTCGCAAGCGGCCAGTATTACTTTTTTGCCGTCGTTCCGCCAGCGCGCGGCCAGTTTGCCGATACTGGTGGTTTTGCCGCTGCCGTTGACCCCGACAAAAAGAATAACCGTCAATTGTCCCGGCGGCGCGTAATTTACGGCGCGCTGGTTTTTACCAAGTATCCCGGCAACCTCTTCGGCGGCAACTTTATCGATATCCTCCGAAGTCTCGATCAGCCCCTGTTCGTAACGGTCGCGGATGTCTGCGACTATACGCAAACTGGCGGCAACCCCGAAATCAGCCGAAATCAACAGACCTTCCAGGTCGTCAAATTGTTCATCCGTCCAGCTTTTGCTGTCCGTAAAAACCCCGGATATGCCGCGCGTCACCGAAGTGGCGGTTTTGCGCAGACCGGCTTTGAATTTTGCAAAAAACGATTTCACAATTTATCAACCGCCTCCCTTGCCGGCCGATCCAGAGAGTCTTTAATGCCGTTAAGTACACCGTTGATAAAGTTACCGGCCTTCTGCCCGCTGTAGTCCCTGCCTATCTCAACCGCTTCGTTGATGCTTACAATCGGGGGAACGTCCGGAACAAAAAGCATCTCATAAACGGCAACACGCAAAATGTTGCGGTCGACCAGGGCCATTCTGTCCAAATCCCATTTCTGGGCTTTATCATTGATTACAGCGTCAATGTCTTTGATGTTTTCAAAGATTCCTTTTATTAATGTCTGCGCATACTCGCTGCCTTTACGGGCGAAACGATTGTCCTTCAGCTCATGCTCGAAGCCGGCCTGTTCGAAAAAATCATTCCATTCCCGACTAAGGTCGCTTTCCTCTGAAAAGCCGTGCTGGAACAAAAACTGCATCGCCAGTTCCCGTCCCAATCGTTTTGCGTGCATGCGCATTTTACTATTGTCAGCAGTTGCCGTCATTTTCTATAAAAATCCTGATTTAAGTTGAAAGGCTATTTTATTTCTTTTACCAGATTAGCCATTTCAATAGCCGCCAGGGCCGCGTCGGCGCCTTTATTACCTGCCTTGGTGCCGCTGCGTTCAATGGCTTGTTCAATATTGTTGGCGGTCACCAGGCCGTAGCCGACCGGGACGCCGGATTCCATGCTCAACTGCGCCAGAGCCTTGGACACTTCGGCGTTGATATAGTCAGCATGCGGCGTAGCGCCTTGAATAACAACTCCCAGGGCCACTACCGCGTCAAAGCGTTTTGTCGCCATGAATTTCTTTACCGCGAAAGGCAGTTCGTAAGCGCCCGGCACCCAGGCCACTTCCACGCCGGAAGCCTTGCCCCCGTGCCTGACGACCGCGTCGACCGCTCCGCCCAGAAGTTTACTGACGAAAAATTCATTGAAACGGGAACATACTATCCCGATCTTCAAACCAGCGGCGCTTAAATTGCCTTCAAAAACTTTTTTAACATCCTTATCCATAATTCCAGCTCCTTTAATTCAACTCAAGCGAGACGCTTAAGCTACATTAAAATGCAATTTTTAGAAGTTCCCTATAGTTTAATGCCTTTTCAATGAAACACAAATCAAAACATGTGGTTCATTCTTTCTTTTTTGGTTTTGAGATAATACTCATTATGCTCATGCGGCTCGATAATCAAGGGCACCCGTTCCGTGATTTTCAGTTTATAGCCGGAAAACCCCACCAGCTTCCGGGGGTTGTTCGTCAAAAGCCGGACAGACTTTATACCCAGGTCTATAAGCATCTGGACACCAATACCGTATTCCCTCAAATCCGATGCGAACCCCAATTTTTCGTTGGCCTCGACCGTATCGCAGCCCTCGTCCTGGAGTTTGTAGGCATGAATTTTGTTGAACAAGCCGATCCCGCGTCCTTCCTGGCGCAGATAGATTATCACCCCGGAACCGTTGTCCACTATCTGCCGCATTGCGCTGTGCAGCTGATCGCCGCAGTCGCAGCGCAAGCTTCCGAAAACGTCCCCGGTCAGGCACTCGCTGTGAACCCTTACCAGGACATTTTCGCTGTCCTTGACCTTTCCATACGCCAACGCTATATGTTCGAGCTTGTCAACCCGTGATTTGTAGGCGATGATTTCGAAATCCCCGAATACGGTGGGCAGTTTGGCGGTTTCCCCGCGCGTTATAAGTATCTCGCTGCGGCGGCGGTAAGCGACCAGATCGGCGACGGAGCACCACTTCAAAGAGTGCTTGCGGCGGAATTTGTCCAGTTCAGGCAGCCGTGCCATCGAGCCGTCGTCGTTCATTATCTCACAGATAACCCCGGCCGGAGCATAACCGGCCATCCGGGCCAGGTCAACCGCCGCTTCCGTATGGCCCGTGCGCCGCAGGACTCCGCCCGGACGGGCAACCAGTGGAAACAAGTGTCCCGGAGAGACGAAATCCTCCTGCTTGGAATTCGGATCTATCAGGGCCTCCACCGTTTTCGCGCGGTCAAAGGCTGAAATACCGGTTGTCGTACCTTCGATGACGTCGACGCTCTGGGTGAAAGCCGTTCCGAAAGCGTCCCGCCCGGAAGCCAAACTAGTCAGCTTCAAGCGCGAACTTATTTCTTCACTCAACGGAACGCAGATCAGGCCTTTGGCATGGGTCGCCATAAAGTTGATCGTCTCCGGCGCAGCCTTTGCCGCCGCGACAATCAGGTCGCCTTCGTTTTCCCGGTTCTCATCATCAGTTATAAGAACCATTTCTCCGCGTTTAACCGCACTGACAACTTCTTCAACCGGATCAAATTTAACTTTCATAAACCACCTCGTTCAAAAATAAAAAGCCCTGAAAAGATTATTTTCAGGGCAGGTAATATATACCTTGACTTGAAACTTCTCTCATCCAGACTTTACTGTCGGTCATGGAATCGCACCATGTCAATCCTTTTAACGGGATTCGCGGACTTTACCGCCGGTGGGGAATTTCACCCCGCCCCGAAGTTCAATATTTAATTGTTATACAGGCAAAATGCCTTAAATTTATACGATTACGTTTTCAGTTTCTCCGCAGAATATATGCGCTTTCGGGAGGAAGAACGGCAGTTCGATGGTATCGCCGACTTTAAAACGGCGCTGGGCGTCAACCCGCGCGATAAATGAATGCGAACCGGTATTTACATAGAGATAAGTTTCCGATCCCATCGGCTCGATAACTTCGATTTCAGCTTTTACTTTCGGGAACTTGTCATCTCCGGCTTTCGCCCAGCAAATGTCTTCCGGACGAATACCGAAAGTAACTTTTCTGTCGATGAAAGGCGTCAGTTTTTCCTTCCATTCATCCAGAACCTTGATCTCAAAAGTTTCTTCCTTGAAGAATAAATTATCGTCTTTCTTTACAATCTCGCCCGCAAAGAAATTCATCGGAGGAGTACCGATGAAACCGGCGACGAAAAGATTGGCGGGATTATCATAAAGGGTAATCGGGTCGGCTACTTGCTGAATTATGCCGTCTTTCATTACGCAAATGCGGTCGCCCATGGTCATTGCTTCAGTCTGGTCATGGGTAACATAAATCATAGTGGTTTCAAGCTGCGTATGCAATTTGCTGATTTCAGCCCGCATCTGGACACGCATTTTCGCGTCAAGGTTTGAGAGCGGTTCATCGAAAAGGAATGCTTCGGGTTTACGGACAATAGCGCGCCCTACGGCAACCCGCTGGCGCTGTCCGCCGGAAAGCTGTTTCGGGCGGCGGTCGAGATATTCTTCAATGCCCAGGATCGCGGCGGCGTCCATAACGCGTTTGCGGATATCGCTTTTTTTGAATTTACGCAGTTTAAGACCGAAAGCCATGTTGTCATATACGGTCATATGCGGATACAGCGCGTAATTCTGAAAAACCATGGCGATATCACGGTCTTTAGGAGGGATATCGTTTACGATGCGCTCATTTATTGCAACGTTTCCTTCGGATATTTCTTCCAGGCCGGCAATCATACGCAAAGTCGTAGATTTACCACAGCCGGACGGACCTACCAGAACCATGAATTCACGGTCGTGAATAGTAAGGTCGATATTTTTCACGGCCTTTACGTTACCAGGGTAGATTTTCGCCAGATTCTTTAGAACTACTTCTGCCATTTGTCCATTCTCCTAATGACTGGTTAACAAAAAAAACAACTTTTTTAGAACTCATATGCGCGGAATTCCAAAGCCTTCAATATAATTCTATAAATTGCAATTGTCCAATAAAATTAATTATTTTTTAGGCTTAAAAAAAATCCCCAGTAATGCCTCAGTCTTTTCCTGAGGCTGAATGTGCGGCTTTACGTGATAGTAGCACAACCGTCCCGGTTGTGTCGGTGGCCAGTTAACGTCTGTCCGTTCATGACTCAAGCGAGACGCTTGAGCTACTATTTATTTGCCTACCAGTTCATCCCAGGCCGCCATCAGGCGTATTAGGGAGTCTTCCCTTGGGCCGCCGCCGATGACCGGCAGAATTTCGTAACCGCCGCGCTTATAGCATTCCGGCATGCACATATAACCGCATGAGCCGTTTCCGTAGGAATTGACGAAGTTATATTTGAAAGGGGATTTTTCTTTAATGTGAAGTCCCGCTTCGGTAAATGGTTCGCCGGGAGCGGAAAGAAACATTAAATCTTTTCCCATTTTGAAATTCATCAGTTTGAAAGTGCGGGATTTGCCGGAACATTTCTGTTTGAAATCCAGAATCTGCTCGGCGAACATCTTTGCGACCGCGCCGTCACCGGCGGCAATGCCTTCACTGGTCAGGTCCTCATCAGAAGAAACGTTGCCGAGACGTTCAATCGCAGCTTGCGCTTCCGATGCGCGTTCTTCGCTGATTACTTGATAAGGAACGACAAAATCACTTGAAGCAACCTGTATTTTATCGATTTCCGCCGGTTCCAGGACATCCAGGAGCCCCATAACTATTTCACCGTAGACTTTGCCGATGCGGCAGGCTTCGGCATAACAGGTCTGGTTGCTGTCGCTGCTTACGTCGAAGTGGTTGATATTGCCGGAACATCCAATCAGCGTCAACACCGGGACATCGTAACCGATGCCCTGCTGGACGACTCTTTCCATACGCCCCGGCCATTCAGCCGAAACCAAAGCGCCGCCCACAGTGTCATTGTGGTTACAGATATTGCATATTATCCCAGTAAGCCTGCCGAACTGTTTAATCGCGAGGACAAGGATCTCATCGTCTACCGGGCCTTCCGGGCGATCAATATTCGGATTCAGTTTGCCGGGATTAGTGGCAACCGTGCCGTCTTTCATCCAATAGCGGCGGTTAAAGGCACAGGGGTTGTTATTGATTTTAGCCAGTTCCAGAGTCGAGTCCTGTAAATTGGCATAAGCTTCTTCGATGACGCATACGGTCCTGTCTTCAAGACAGGCAAACTGTTTGTCGTTAAGTCCGCCTCTTTCCGGACGCAGATCCGGACCGGTATGGGTATGGGTCGCCGCCATAATCAGATTATCCGCGAACTCATAGCCTTTAGCTTTCAGCTTATCCCTGACATTGCCAACCAGCTTCAAGGTCGTGCTAACGAGTTCAAACGAAACGATCCCGCAGATAACGGAATCTTTTTTAAACAATACGGCCTTTACCTGAAGGTCGTCCAAAACCCCGGTA